>JBDGSF010000070.1:0-8763 GCA_042217675.1 Candidatus Nanohaloarchaea archaeon
CATGCCTCGAAGAACTGCCCAACTGCTTCGACTGGCAGTGGATTCACTAATCCCTGCGGGCTCGAACTGCTGTCAGTTCGATCAACAAAAAGCATTCTTTAGAATGGCTTCCAGGAACTGTCGATCTGCTTCCTAGGGCAGTCAGTTCAGTAATCTCCGCAGGCTTGTTTCCTATACCTTTTGGATTAGTTGCTTTTGAAGAGGGATTTCTTTTTTCTCTGAATCTGATTTGATTTATAAAGATAAAACCGTTATTCTACGGTGTGTGGATGCGGCCTGTCAAAGTTCTCAAGGATTTTCTTGATCGGGTTCGCGTCTGGGTGATCAAAATGAGCGACAAAGATGTGAATAAGAATAAAGAAGATCAGAAAAAGGAGCAAGAAGCAGGAAAAGAGCAAAGAGTTCAGTTCCCTCAGTACTTCCAGCAGAACAAGCAGGAGAACCCTAACTCAACTAAATTAAAGACTCCTGTAATGAGAGGGGTTGTGGTATCTGAATTTGATGGCGACCGTATCTGGGTTGAGGCCTCGGGGAATATGAAAGGCCGGTACGGAGTGGAAGTTCCTAATGGTTATAATCCTGACGATTTTACTCCCGGGACAGAAGTCGCTCTAGATCCGAATACGTTCAAGGTTACGGATATTGTTGATAAAGGGAAAGATGCTGAGTTCGATGCTATCGAGACAGATGTTACTTTCCAGGATATTGGAGGCCTTGATCATGTGGTTAAATCGCTTAAGTCAAATGTTGGCGCCCAGTTAGACGATGATAAGAACCGTAAGATGAGTGAGTGGGGTATTGAAATGGACAAATCTATGCTGCTGGTAGGGAAGCCTGGAACCGGCAAGACTCACTTGGTTAAAGCCCTTAGCAATGAGTACGATGCTAACATGTTCATGATTAACGGTCCTCAGATGGTTGAGAAGTTTATCGGGGAAGGCGCCAAGAAGGTTAAGAGGCTCTATGATCAGGCCCGGGCCTCGGATAAACCTGCAATCGTATTTATCGATGAAATAGATGCTATAGCGAAGAAGAGGCTTGATGATAGAAGGCATGGAGGGGAAGAAGTTGAGAGAACCATGAGTCAACTGCTTTCAGAGCTTGACGGGTTAGATACGGAGAAAGACTCGGGTGTCATCAGTATTTTCGCTACAAATACTCCGGATATCATGGATCCTGCGCTTCTAAATCGGTGTAGCGCTATTGAGGTTCCTGTACCGGATACAGATGCTAAGGAAGAAATCCTTAAGATCCATACCCGTAGAATGGGCACCGGTAGCGATGTAAGTTATACGGCTATCGCCGAGCAGTTTGAAGAAGACTTCACCGGTAGGGACATTAAACAGGTAGCTAAACAGGCTGCAGTGAATGCTCTTGAACGCTTTGAAGACGTTGAAGAGGCAAAGCTGGAGATGCAGGACTTTGAGTCAGCTATCAAGGACCTGAAGGAAGGGAACATGGGTGTTGAGAAAGACTTCCTCTCTGACGGTGGTTTCCACCCTGATGAAATGTTCGCCTGATCCCTCTTTATCTCTAATTACAGTACAGGGAACGCTCTCTGAAGGCCTTTACAGTGTACGGGACTTAAAGTGTTCTACGATTTTCTCCAGTTTTTTCTCTTTCTCAAGGGTGCTGCTTGATGTAAGGAATTCCTGGACAAGCTTGTACATGTAACCGTTCAGATCTTTCAACTCTTCTATACGGGAGCCTGTTTCAGGTACTTCAAGGCCTTCAGCCTGGTACTGTTTTTCCACGATAAATCTGAGGACTTCGTACATCTGGAATCTTTTCTGGCCTACATCATCTCCCTCGATAGAGCTCATTTTCTTATCCAGTTCTTCGGAGACTTCATCACTTTCGAGAGACAGCTTAATCACCTAATTTTTTCTCAATTAATTCTCTGGCTTCTCTGCCATCCGCTTTTCCATTGGTTTCCTGCATTACCCGTCCAAGAAGATAGTTTAGAGCGGAGTCTTTCCCGCTCCGGTAGTCTTCCACAGCTTCAGAGTTTTTATCAAGTACTTTCTCCACTTCTTTCTCCAGGGAGAATTCCTTCTTCTCAGGTAGTTCTCCTTCTCTATCAAAGGCCTTTACTAGTTTCTGCATGTGGGTCTCTTTTTCTGCTCTTGATAGGATCTCCTCTGCAACTTCCTGACTGTATTCAAGGCCGTGCCTTTTAAACTCTTCTAGAAGGTGCACAGCCATTTCTTTCTCTGCGTTCTGTGAGAGTTCTTCAAATTCCTGCTTGAATCTGTTGGAGATGACAAATCTGGCTTTTTCTTCGGAGAGGCCTTGATCTTTCAACGCTTCAATGTCTTCCTCCGTGGTTTTAACTATGTCACCGGTTTCAAAGTCGAATCCAGCTTTTTCAAGTGCTTCCCGAAATTTTTCTGGTTCCAGTATAAGGCCTTCTTCGCTGTCCCCTGTTGTGAAGGATACTACTTCCGAGTTCAGAAGTTTGCGGTCTATGAAGTGTTCCAGGTCTGTTGAGAAAGGGTGGACGGTTCCTGATTCCTGGCCTGTGAGTTCTTCTGATTTTTCCGGGTCTACTAATCGGTATTCTCCGAACTTTGAAGCGGATAAAGTACGGTTTCCAGGAATTACGCAGTGAAATACTTCTTCGTCCTGTTCAATTATCAGGCTTTTCGCTATATGTGATTCTTCCACGCCACGGGCCTTGGCAGCGGCGTCGCATGCATGAGTTGGCTGGTCCTGTATGATCTTGGTGTATTCAACCCCCAGTTCATCGAGCTTTTCATCAGCCTTCACCGGTGCTTCACCTCCTCTACTACTTCCTCGAACTCTTCCCGGTATCTTTCAAATGTTTCCCTGAAGCCTGTATGAAGAGGCTGCGGGAAGCCGCCTAGCGAGGCCCATTTCAGCTTCTCTATTTTCTCAGGTTCATTTATCTCAACGTCTCCAGGGTCGACTTTTACGAAGAACGGCGCCACAACCCAGTGTGTTTCCCGGCCTTCGTGCTCCCGGAATATCCCATGGGAGGGAAGCCTGTCGATTATCTCGCATTCTGCGTTTAGTTCCTCTTTTACCTCTTTCTTCACGTTCTCTTTGAGTGTAAGGCCTTTCTCCAGTTCTCCACTTCCCGGATCCCATCTCCCGGATTCGTCTCTGGTCTTCTCTCCGCGAAGCTGGAACAGTATCTCTCCTTTCTTGTTTACGCAGTAGAAAGGGGTTGAAACCCCTACATGGTCTTTACCTGGGCTAAGATCTCCCATTTTTCTACTCAAGCCTGCTCAGTATTTTTTCTCGCGCTGTTTTGGGATCGGCCTTCCCTCCTGACTCCTGCATTACCTGTCCTACAAGGAAGTTTACTGCCTCTCTGTCTCCGGATTCAAAGTCTTCAACCGCTTCCGGATTGTCCTGGATTACCTGTTCTATAACCGTACTGATCTCTGATTCTTCTGCTTTCAGAAGGTCTTTCTCGTTAATGATTTCATCAGGATTCCTGGGGTTCTCCACCAGTTCTCTGAGAAGCTTTTCTGCGTTCCTGTCAGATATTTGATCTTCTTCAAGCAGCTGCAAAAGCTTTTTCAGCCACTCAATCCTGATATCAGCTTCTGAGTAGTTAAGCTCGTTGTAGTTAAGCACTTTCTTCAGTTCGCCGGTCATCCATGAGGCCGTTAACTCCGGATCGTGGCTTTCAGCAAGTTCTTCAAAGTCATCAGCTATCTCAGGCTCGGAGATAAGGGATTCAACGATCTTTTCCTTCAGGCCGTACTCTTCCCTGAATCTCTCAAATTTTTCGTGAGGTAGTTCGGGGATATCCTGCTTCAAGTTTTCCCTGTAATCTCTGTCGAGTTCTTGACGGGTAAGATCCGGGTCAAAGATGTAGCCGTAGTCTTCCTCAGTTTCTTTTTCCCTGAGTTTTTCCGTGATCTTCTGGTTGGCATCGTAGTTTCTTGTCTCCTGCTGGACCTGGAGACCTCTCTTCTTCAACTGTTTCTGCCGGGATACTTCATAGCTCAGGGCCTGTTCTATTCCTTTTGTTCCTGTGATGTTTTTGACTTCTACTCTTTGACCTCCTTCTATTGAGATGTTGGCGTCAGACTTGATTGCGTAATCGGAGTCAGGCCTGTATATTCCAAGGTATTCCAGCATCTGCGCAAGTTGTTGAAGATAATTTCGGGCCTCTGCAGGAGATTCAAAATCTGGTTCAGTCACTATCTCGAGTAGAGGTGTTCCAGCCCTGTTGTAGTCTACTTTAGTATATTTTGAGCTCCTGATGTCGCCGCCTTCGTGAACAAGTTTTGCAGGGTCTTCCTCGATATGCAGCCGGGTGATTCCTACCTTCTTCTTTTCGTCCTCCACCTTCAGCTTGAAGCCTCCTTCCTCGCCGACAGGTATTTCGTACTGCGTTATCTGGTAGTTTTTCGACATATCCGGGTAGAAATACGTTTTACGTGAGAAGAAAATATCTTCATTAACATCGCATTTCAGGGCCTGAGCGGTTTGAACAGCTTTATCCAGTACGGCTTTGTTCAGCCTTGGTTTGCTTCCTGGGTGGCCGAGACAGGTCTCGCAGACGTTCTTGTTGGGTTTGCCTATTTTTTCGTTTGGGCAGCCGCAGAAAAGTTTGGTATCTGTATCAAGCTGTATGTGTGTCTCCAGTCCAATTTTTACTTCGGTCATAATTATCTGTGTAGCTCAAACTCTTTTTTATTTGCCTCTTCTGTAACCAAGTTTCTCAGTCAAGGCCTTAACCTCTTCAACCGCCCGGGGATTATCCCAGTCAACATCGTCAAGATAATCGTTAGCCTGATCCACAAGATACTTTGCCTGGTTGCGGGAGGCCTCTACGGCAGGAGTTTCCTCTGTCACTATGTAGTTGGCTCTCTCCAGTTCATTCTCTGTAACTTCCGGATCTCTCAGGATTCTGGAAAGCTCTTCGCCGAGCTCATTTTTTTCCTCATCAGGGTGAGTGTGAAGAAATCTTTCCGCTACATAAGTAGGGAAGACGTAATTGTTCTCCTCCATGTCAGAGTTCCTTCCTGATTCAAGGTCGAGCACATCGTCCCATATCTGGAAGGCCTGTCCCGCGTTGTAACCCCAGTTCTCCAGTTCGTCGCCTTCATAATCCTCAGACAGCATCTCGATTTCTCTTCCAATAGAGGAAAATAGTTCCGCGGTTTTACCTCTGTTACCGTCGAAAATATGGCTCTGTACCTCTTTATCTCCTCCCAGGTAATCCGGTTTAAAGTCTCCGTAACCTATTGCTGTTCCGGAAAGATCAAGGTTCTGGCCGTCTGTAAGCCCGTTCTCTGCTTTCTCCATCTCTATTCTGATATCATCTACTCTTACATCTTCCGGAAGATTATCTTCCTCTATGCTTGACACAAGGCCGTAGTTCCTGGATTTGACGGCTAGGAAGTAATCGTGAGCCAGGTTCTCCCCCAGTTCATCGGCTTTTTCTTCACCGACGCCTTTTTCCTGAAAGTAGTTTGAAATATGCTCGTGAAGTGTAGGAAAGCCATTTCTCTCTTCATCTTTATCCTGTATGTCATCTATACCCTTCGAGTAGAAATGTATTCCTTCCAAAGCTGTCATAGCTTTGATCAAGGCTTCTCTAGGAACATCTAGATCCCTTGCCTGAGCAAACTTTAGACCTACCCCCGGCCTCATTCTCTTCTGATCCGGTGAGGCCATCAAACGGGCTCCATGCTTCTCTAGCTCTTTAAGTTCCTCTTTCTCTTTCTGCTGTGGAAGATATTCCAGCATTAGTTCAGATATCTCTCTCCAATCACTGTCATCCATTACTCCCTGTACCGGAGGCCTTGACTCATTTACTTCTTCAAGTAGTTCTTCCGTTAGTTCTTCCAGGCCTCGGTCTTCTTCTAGAAGCCGTGCCGAGTCAGAAGGTTCTTTGCTTGTACTGGAAATTTTTGCTACCCCTCCTCTAATGAGAAATTGGCACTAACTCTCAAAAGTGTAAGCTATATTTAGTACCTTTTCCTCGTTAAAGTGGTCGCCTACTATGTGGAGGCCTGTAGGCATCCCCTCAGACTCTCCATTAGGTACTGAGATCATCGGCATCCCTGCAAGATTAGGGCCTACAGTCAGCGTATCCATGGCATATACTTCTTCAGGACTCATTGATTCGGCTTCTTCTATTTTTGGTGCTATATTGGGCATTGATGGAGATATCACAGCATCGTAATCTTTGAAGATCTCTTTGTACTGGTCTATTATCTTCTGTCTTACCTTGGCAGCCTTGATGTAGTAGTCATCTCTATAACCTGCCATCCTGGCGTATGTTCCCAGCAGGATTCTTCTCTTGGCTTCCTCTCCGAAGCCTTCTGAACGAATCTCTGAGAAGTACTCATTAAAGTCATCGAACTTCTCCGGGTCTTTCTCCAGGCCGTACCTTATACCTGACATCTTTGCCAGGTTTGTAGAGGCCTCGCTCATAGCCAGGATGTAGTACGCGGGTACCGCTACATCAGCGGAAAGCAGAGGCATTTCCACCTCCTCTACTTCAAAACCTTTTTCCTCAAGTTCCTCTACAGAGGCCTTGAAGTTCTCCATCACGCCTTGTTCGACTCCTTCCAGCTCAAGGTACTGTTTCGGCACCGCAAGTCTTCCCTCTGTTTTCTCCAGCCCCGAGTACGCAGGTACCGGTCTGTCGGATGTGGTTTGATCGTTTTCGTCTTCTCCTGCAATTACTTCAAGGCCTTTTGCCGCTCCGAATACTGTTTTTGCCAGGACCCCGATCTTGTCCAGAGAGTTTGCATAGTCCACTAGACCGTATCGTGAGACCCTTCCATAAGTTGGTGTTACTCCTACCACTCCGTTGTAAGCTGCCGGATTGGTTATCGATCCTCCTGTTGATTCTCCAAGAGATATTACTGGTTGATCCATAGCCGCAACAATTGCTCCTGCTCCTCCCGAGGAACCTCCTACTACCCTTTCCGGGTCATGCGGGTTTCTCGGTGTTTCGAAGGCGCAGTTGGTGGAGAACGTTCCAAAGCCGAATTCGTCCTGATTGGTTTTTCCGTAGAACTTTGCGCCGGCTTCTTTCAATCTTTTGATGACGGTGGCATCGAATACAGGCCTGTAGTCTTCCAGTATCTTGCTTCCTGCTGAAGAAGTTACTCCTTTAGTGCAGATAGCGTCTTTAGCTACAAAAGGTATTCCCTGAAGTGAGCCTTCCTCAGGCTCCTTAAGAGATATTTCTCTCATGAAGTTGAGTTCTTCGTTTTTCTCTTCAAGCTTCTGCTGGAACTTTTCGTGGTCTATCTCTTCCTCTCCTTTCAAGACTTTTTCAACAGTCATAGGCTGAGGTTCGTAGAAGAATCTTAAAAATTCACTTCTTCCTAGCTCTGTCTAGAACTCCTTGAACGAAATGCTCTGATCTCTGGTATCAAGTACGGCCACAGAGAAACCTTCTTCCTGAGAAGGCAGCTCTATACCTCCCGGGTTAACCTCGGTAGTGCCGGAGTATTCTCTTTTACCTCTCTCATGAGTATGGCCTCTGAAAACATAGTCATAGTTCTTCCTTACCAGGCCTTCAACTATCTCTTCCTCAGTGCCGTGATACACTGCAATTGAAAGGCCTTCTACCTCCAGTTCGAGTATATTGTTCTCGAAGCTTCCGAACTCCTCCACAGTCTCTTTAAGGTTCCATTCTCCGTCGTTGTTCCCTCTCACAGCGTAGAAATCGAAATCTCTATCGAATAGTTCTGCAGTAAAAGGAGCTACCATGTCTCCACAGTGGATCACAGTCTCCACTTCCTCCTCAAAGAAGTCAGCTGCTTTCCCGGCAAGTTCAATATCGTCGTGTGTATCGGAGATTACTCCTATCTTCATCCTTAAGCACTCGGGCCTTTGAAGTAGCCTTCCTCCTCGTTTTCAGTGTTCTGGAACACCTCATCAGAGTCGAGGGTTTCCTCTATCTCATCTTCTCTGGCCTCTGTCTCTACATCTACAGGATGAAAAGCCGGATCAACGTCCTCGGTATCCACTTTATCAAGAGATGAAAAGTTCTCCAAGATTTTTTCAAAGTCCTCCTTGAACTCCTTAACTTCTTCCTTACTAAGATCCAGCCTTGCGTTCTCCGCAACTTTCTCTACAGTATTTTTGCCAACCATATAGGTACTTTATTCATACAACTTTTTAGAAGAACTTCCCAAAAACAACCAAGAACCCTGGTTTCATGTGGAGTCCGGGCACAAAACCGCGATCAAGGCCTTCACAATCCGTTTTAGGCGAATTATAAACAGTCGTGAACAGTCGACGAGTCATCCTTAAACACAGCTATAATCAGAGAATATTACAGAAGATTTATAAACCAGGCTAGAAAATGTACAGATATAAGATCAGATCGTTGTTCGTGGTGGGACACGAACGAGGATCGACAGGTTCAAACTCGTTGGGACCGAGTTTGAGTCAGACTTGAATTGGGAGTTCAAGTCGAGTCGTATTACGGGAATGTATTGGGAATTGTTAATTAGTTCTAAGGTAGAATTAGCTATGCCGCTTTAAAAAGGTTAGGTTAAGCCTTGCCGGGGGCGGGTCAACACAATGGAATCTATAATAGACAACACGCCAGACTCTCAGAATGAAGGCCAGAATGCCACTGAAAATCTTGATGATGTAAAAGATGCTAGAATCCTAGTAGTAGGAATAGGAGGAGCTGGCAACAACCAGGTAACCAGAATCCAGAACAAGGAAGTAGAAGGAGCTGATACTGTCGCTATCAACACGGACAAACAGCACCTGGAGATGTCCTCCGCCGACAGAAAAATACTT
>JBDGSF010000071.1:0-27885 GCA_042217675.1 Candidatus Nanohaloarchaea archaeon
TAACAAGAAAGGCGTGGCATGGAACTCCTCTGACTTCAGGCTGTCTTATGTTCCTGAAGGAACAGGTTCATCAGTTTCTGGCAGGGCACTGGCTTCAACACCCTTCAAGTACAACAGCACGGAAGATACCTGCTTTAATGATGATCCTAACCCTGTTATCGTGGATCCAGGAGAAAGTTACACCTGTAATACAGGTATCAGGTGGCCTAGTCCAGGCCAGACAATAGGGTTCAAAATAGATATGCGTACGGCCGATAAGGGATGGGGTCCTCAGTACTGTAGTCCGCAAACAAGTAGAGCAGTAGGGTGTTGAATTCCCTCCCTTCATTTTATATTCTACCTGGAACCAAATCTGACATATGAGCTTTAAAGGCCAGACTACTGCAGTAACCGCAATATTAGTTACTGGCCTTACGGTTGGTGCAGTAGCCTCGGTATATGTTTGGGGTTCTCCCTTACTGGAAAAGAGACAGGCTCAGGCAACGGTTTCTAATGTAGAGCAGAAGGTTACAGGCCTTTACAGCGAGATACTGGATGTGAAGGAGTCTGGAGAGGGAACGCTTACACCTTATCCTATGTCGTTTTCAGGTTCGGAAACCGAGATCAGGAGGATAGAGATCAACTCGGATAAGGATTATATCGAGATTACGGTAAGTGTTTCCGGAGCATCGCCTTACGCCGGTAGATGGTCCTTCGTACATGGTAATACCCTGCAGAATATCTCTTTGGCGTCAGGTGCACAGACCGGGGCCTATGCGATTAAAGGCAGGGATTCTCCTGGAGTGGTTCTGGTGAAGTCAGAGGGACAGTCAGCAAGCCTTGTAACCTACCGTATAGAGTTCAGGAATATGTATGCCAGCACTCCTTCAGGCCCTCAGCTTGAGAAAATAGATATAATTTCGCAGGGAGGAGAGGAGGCTGCTGGAGGCACAACTATCAGGATAAGGAATGAGGGTACGAAGATTGATTCCGGTTCAGAAGCTATAACATTGCCTTCAGGTCGTAAAGTTAAAAGGGTAAGAACACTAATAAGCTTGGATCTAGAATGAAAGGCCAGTTTATAGCTGTTGAAGCAGTTCTATCGCTGGGAATTGGTTTAATTGTTGCTATAGGTCTTTTAACGGCTTTTACAGCCTTTCAAAGCGGTGTCATGAATGATGTGGAAGAGTCTCAGATCAACACTGTTCAGTCGGAGATAGGTACGGCCTTGATTTCTCTTTCACAGCCAAGTGTTTCGTCGGCGAGAAAGAGTTTGGTCTTGCCGGATACGATAGGTGATAGATCCTACCAGCTAGATTTGGATAATGGGTCGCTGTATGTCTTAGTGGGGGGTGAACGGTATGTAACCCGTTTTGAATCTCTTAATGCTACCTACAGTTTTCAGGGCTCGGCTTCAGGAGGAGAGGTAAGTGTTTTGAAGGAGGATAATAAATTAATTATCAGTGATGACTGATGCCTGCTAACTTTAACGGCCTGGTTGAGAAGCTTCGAAAGATGAAGCATCCGGAGTGGTATGAAGATGAGGAGGACTCGGAGGGGGAAAAGGAGCCAGGCATCTCTGTTCCAACCCCTGGAGAGTTCAGTTCAGAGATGATTGAAGAAGGTCAGGAAGAAGCAGATCTTACGGATGTTGACGTTACCTACCCTCTTGTTCCTGCTGATCCGGATGAAGGAGAGATGGTTTACGCATGGGCACATATCTCATGGAGTGAAGAAGAGGAAGAACTTGTCTACAATGTTGTAGAGCCTGAGAAAACTCCTCGTATAGAGAACTTGCTTGATAAGATACACTCGATTATGGAGAGAAGCTTTGATATAGACTTTAACGACCTTGAAAGCGATGAAGCCGATGAGTATTTGGAGAAGAGGATAGACAAGATTGTCGATAAGTACAATCTACATGTTTCTTCTGATGAGAAAGAAGTAATACGGTATTACACTAAAAGAGACTTTGCAGGCCTCGGAAAGCTTCAACCGTTGATGAATGATACCGAAGTAGAGGATATTTCCTGCGACGGCAAGGATATCCCCGTATACGCGTACCACAGGAATCCCAAGTATGGTTCTGTAAAGACCGATATCGTATGGGAGGATAAGGACGAGCTGGACGCATTTGTTATGAAGCTAGCTCAGAGATGCGGCCGCTCTATCTCGGTTTCAAATCCGTTGCTAGATGGTTCTCTTCCGGATGGCTCTCGTGTACAGGCTACACTGGCAACTGACATCGCAAGAAAAGGATCGAACTTCACCATTCGTCGTTTCACGGAGGACCCGCTGACACCGATCCATATGATGGATTATGAAACTGAAAACGCCCAGATGTACAGCTATCTCTGGACGCTGGTAGAGCACGGTAAATCTATCCTGGTTGCGGGAACAACAGGATCAGGCAAAACCTCTCAACTCAATGCTCTGTCACTCTTCATAAGGCCTGACAAAAAAATTGTATCGATAGAGGATACTCCAGAGCTCAGGCTTCCCCACGAGCACTGGGTGCCGGAAGTCGCACGTTCAGGGTTCGGTTCATCAGCAGAAGAAGGAGGCGAGGTCTCAATGGATAACTTGCTGAAAGAATCGCTGCGTCAGAGGCCTGAATACATTATCGTCGGCGAGGTCCGTGGTGAGGAGGCTTATATCCTGTTCCAGCAGATGGCTACAGGTCACACAGGTCTATCTACCATCCACGCTGACAGCCTTGACATGCTTATGGATCGTCTGACTACAGAGCCGATTAATCTCTCAGGTAGCCTTATCGAGACATTGGATGTTGTCATGCTTATTTCCAGGATCAGAAGAGATGGTAGTTACATTAGAAGGATTAACGGTATCTTTGAGGTAAGAGGTTACGAGGAAAGAACTGGAATCGACGCTAACAAAGTCTTTGGCTGGGATCCGCAGAACGATGAGTACATTGTAGAGAATAAGTCGATGATTTTAAAGGATATAGCTGATCAAAGTGGTATGGATTATCGGGATCTTAAAAACGAGGTCAGGAACAGGCAACATGTCCTGAACTATATGCAGGACCAGCAAATAAAGCACTACAGAGATGTAGGGGATATGATTTCAAGATACTACTCGAACCCTGAAAGAGTGATGAAGAAGATCGGGCAAACATTTAATGCTGAAGGCCAAGAATTAGAAATTAACAATGCTCGAGAAGTTTAAACAAATTTCTTATGACCTGGCAGGGCCTTACGCGCTCCAGTATATACACTACTTTGAAGGCCTGAGACCGCAGCTTACTAAAGCAGGCCTGGATATCTCTCTGCCGGAGTACTTGAGCATGATGATGGTTTCGGTAGTAGGGACGCTGGTTCTGAGCTTTTTTGGTATAGGAGGATTTTTGGCTTTGAGTACTGGTATTTCAGGTTTCTTAATGGGTATTATATTCGGGATTATATTCTCAATACTTGTATTCGCGGGTTTCTATATCTATCCTTCGATTCTCATAAGTAACAGGGCTTCAAAGATCAGGGATACACTACCGTTCGCTACAATGTATCTTTCGACTCTGGCAGGTACAGGAACTTCGCTTCCAGAGATCTTTGAAAACCTTTCGGAAGTAGAAGAGTATGGAGAGGTTTCCAAGGAAGCTGCAAAGATAAGCAGGGATGTAAATACTCTAGGCATGGATATAAGCGAGGCATTGAAGAGGGCAGCGGAGAGAACACCGAGTGACGACTTTGAGGAACTGGTATGGGGTATTAACCATTCTATAACTACTGGAGGATCTTTGAGAGAGTTCCTCAGGCAGCGTGCAGAGACCTTAATGAATGATTACCAGCGGAGAGTGGAAGAATTCGCTGACCAACTCTCACTTCTCGTTGAAATGTATATTACGATAGTTATTGTTGGATCTATAATATTTACTTCGATGAGCGCGGTTATGAGTTCTTTTGCTTCCATGTC
This sequence comes from Candidatus Nanohaloarchaea archaeon, assembly GCA_042217675.1. Taxonomy (GTDB): domain Archaea; phylum Nanohalarchaeota; class Nanosalinia; order Nanosalinales; family Nanosalinaceae; genus Nanohalovita. The sequence goes on from JBDGSF010000071.1 coordinate 3,913, forward strand.
GCCAGAACTGGTTGTTACAGTACAGGCTATAGCTATTTTTATAGGGCTTCCTTTAATTTCAGGTATGTTTATAATTCTGGTGAGAGGTATGGCACCGGAGGGAATAAGGTGATTATGGTATGCTAGATTTCTTCCAGGAAGACGGTTTTCAACCAGGATACTCGCTTAACCAGAAAATAATCTATGGCTCTGCGTTGGTGGGAGGCCTTATTGTGCTTTTAGGAGTGTTTTTGTTCATTCAGGGGGCTGACAGGATAGGAGGTATCTCGTTTATTTTAGGCCTGTTGATAGGGTTTGTTCCCTATGGTATGCTCTCATTTCTACGTAACAGAGCGGTAAGGCAGATGGAGGATCAATTCCCCTCATTCCTTAAGGACTTAGCTGAGTCCAAGAGAGGAGGAATGACGATAATGCGTGCCTTTGAGTCTGCTAAGGAGACGGATTATGGAAGGCTGAACAGCGAGATAGAGAAGATACATTACGAGCTTACCTGGGGAATACCCTTTCCAGAGGCCATGGAGAGGTTTTCCCAGCGTATGCAGGATTCTGCGGTAATCCAGGAGTCGACATCTATAATTATCCAGAGCTTTGAGAGTGGAGGAAGCATTACACAGACGATAGAGTCGGTAGGGGAGGATGCCACGAAGCTGAAGGAAGTCCTGCAAGAGAAAGATGCCAAGCTAAGGCAACAGCTAGTGATCATGTATGTAATATACTTCCTCTTCATAGGAATCACGATAGGAATCTATACAATGCTGGCTCAACTACTGGGCCTCGGCAGCCCGGATCCAGGGGCGCTTGCAGGCGTCCAGAAAGTACTAAGCGGAGAGGGAGGCGGAGGAGGCCCGACTAATTACTGCAGCGGGTCTATCTCTGCAGCCCAGCCTTTCTGCTCTACTGCAAAAATATTTGGTTTTGTACCGGCTAATGTGACAGATGATCTGACTGGTCAGTACGCCACAAAGTACAGCTTTGGAAGAATGGCCTATTACAAATCGCTGCTTTTCACCATGCTGATGATTCAGGGCGCCAGTACTGCCGCAGTAGCAGGCCAAGTTTCGGAAGGAAGCCCCAGCGCAGGGATAAAACATGCGCTTATAATGCTTCCTCTGGCGTTTGTTTCCTTCATGATACTGGTCGCTCCAGCAGGTGTACCATGATGAAAGCACAGTTCAGCATAGAATACTTTGGTTCAATGCTTCTCTTCTTGATAGCAGTACTTGGAATAGCCTCAATAGGCGCAGGACAGATACCCCAACTCCGTTCTAACGTCCATCAGGCCTCTTTAAACCTTGAGGCCTACAGTGTCTCAACCCGTCTCCTTACACAGCCGGGTTATCACGATTATAGCGGAGGAGGAACCAACTGGGAGAGCAGTACTGCTACGATTGATTCGGTGGAAGAAGTAGGTCTTGCTAATGACTACAAAGTCCTGAGCATGGCCAAAGTCGATGCGCTCTCGACAGTAGGCGATGATAAACTTAACTACACCCTGTTTAAAGAGGCCTTGAATCTGGATAATAACTACCGCTTCAAGTTTACATGGATGCCTGTAATCACGACTTCGAAGAGTTACATAAGATCTAGTCCTCCGAATAATTCGCGTGTGAATATCTCCGAGCCAGATTCCGGTGTTTCCGACTACTGGACTGCTGATAACGAAGTTCACTACTCTGTTAAGGAATTTGCCGGCAACAGGTATTGCTTTTTAGTGGTTTCTCATGATGGGGTCTACGATACTCTCTATAAAACAGGTTATAGCGTAACAGAGCCTAGCTGCGACTTTAGCCTGTCCACGCCTTACAAGCTTGGTGAACAGGTGACACTTTCAGGATATCAGTTTGAGATAACTAAGTTCCAGAACCGGAGGAAGGAGCCAGGATCTTTCTTCATTCTGAAAAAGGTTCTGAAGGAGTTTGGAGGTTCTCTAGGCAGAAATTCTAGAGTTATCAAACTTAACAGGTATGCTGTACTTAAAACAGGGAATACTTTGCAGCCGGTTAAAATGGAGGTATGGGCATGGTAAAACGTAAGGGTGCAGGATACTCTATAGAGCTAATTGCCTCAATATTTATCTTGCTTGCTTTCGCAGCAGGAAGTTTTAATATTCCTGAAGCCTATAACTGGAGCAGTTATCAGAGGAAGATAGCTGGACAAGATCTGAGCTATACTCTAAAGAGAACAGGTCATTTGACGCATTTCATGGAAAATGCAGAGACAGGATCTCTGAAGACAGCGGTAACGACTTTATCAGGCCGTGATATGCATGTTTCCGGAGCTATCACTCATTTGCCGATGATCAGTACTTCCGTAGGTTATAATGTTTTGCCTGCTAAACAGTTCCGGGGTCAGGAACTTCAATCAAGCCTGCCTAAATGTAGTGGAGACCTTTCTGAACTTAAATCAGAGATTCAACCTGGAACTGAATTGAAGAGAACGGATCCTACGCATTCACGTGAAAGCTATCACGAGGTTACACTCTATGTAGGCGATACAGATCCACGGATCTCGGGAGGATTTAATTCCCAGCTAGACTATGATACGCTGTGGGTGGATAACGGCACAACTTGCCAGTTCTCCTCATCTGAGGGACCTTACTATCTTGACGAGTTCTTCCTATGGGGGAACACAACTGATTCCAACCCGGAGAACTACTATGATATAAAGTCGATTGAGTCGGATCAGTTGAACCTGTTTCAGGCGGATCAACCGGTTGCAATGAGAAACATGCTTAACCGGGACGTAAACAGCGTTGAGACTGGTACTTCGGTCGATACTTTTGATCTTGACAATGTAGATCTCTCGAACTATGATGTAATAGTGTTCCGTAAGAATGAATCCATCTCCCGGATACAGAGTCATCGAGGCAAGATCGAGGACTTTATGAGAGAAGGCTCGCTGCTTCTTCTGGCAAATCTCAATAAGACTTCTACAAAGGAACCCTTCATCGAGGATATGGGCCTAGAGTGGATTAACATGAGTCATGCATCAGTTAACCCCGGTAATATAGATATAGCATTTGACCAAACCACAGCGTACAGAGTTGAAACATACTTTGAAGGTTTAGACGGTGTAAAAAGCTCTGTCTCTCTAGCGCCAGGTGGATGGGTAAAGACACGTGGGATCAGCAGGATAACCTCCAGTGAAAACTTTGTGATTGCATCCTCCCAGCACTATGACTCTGACGACTGGAACTCCTCTTCCTGGAGCATGACCTCCACCGCGGCACCTCCAGGAGCTCCTTCAGGTTCACAGTACACAATTGACACCTTCACCTTCCCAGATGGTTCAACTTACGACGTGTTAAATACATGTCTGGGTTCATGCAGCAACGGTATTCGAGGCCTGAACATTGACCTCAACGACAACGGAAACTTCGGGGATGAAGGAGAAGGACCTTTCCTTCAGAACCAGGATTTGGTCGTAGCGGATAGAAAGTACTATGTAAACTTCCCTGACGGGCCTGGCTGTGATAACGGCCATTACTGCGCAGAATTTGTATTCAACGGTTCAGATACCGTTGATATAGTAAATCATATGACGGACTTTGAAGGCGTTGACAGCGAGAGGCTGGCCAGAGCGGCCTACGAACAAAACTATGAGGAAGAGGATATTAAACTGTTGGCCTCTACTATTTACTGGCTTAGAGGCGATCAAATAGAGTTCAAACAGCAGTATCAGCCCCGGTTCTCTACACGGGTTGTAGGCCTCATAAAAAACGATCAAGTTATGCCTTACAAGCTCAGCTTGAGGTGGTCTGATGAATAAATCCAGGAAAGGCCAGTTCATGATAATTTCTGCGATAATAATCAGCCTGCTTATAATGTCTGCCTCTGCTGCTGTCAGCGACGTGAAAAGAACAGGATTCAGTCCCAACAAGGAAGCCTACTACGCCAATATGATCGCTGATGAAGTTAAGAAAGTGGATGCGGGAGATCAGGAGGATATAGAGTCATTCCAGAGAATGGTGTCGGATATAGATCGATACAGTTCTACCGTAAAATACTGGGATAGGCCTTCAGGTACGGACTGCTTTAACGTGACACTGAGATCTCCTGGCTCCGTGCTTAAAATGAACTGTCTGAAAGTAAATTAGAACTTTTCAATAAACTCTACTTCATCTTCCTCCAGCTCAAGCTCTTCAACAACCTCAGGCCTTGCATCAATCATCTTGGAGATGAAAGGCATCTCCTTCACCACTTCACGGCCTGAGATATGAAGTTTCTCGCCGAGTTTCTCTGAGATAGCTTCCAGTCTGTTACGCGCGGCCCTTGACTGCCCCATCTTCTTGATCTTTGAAGGATACTGGTACTTGGTCCAGCCCTCGTACTTCTCCTCCTTGCTTAACGCAACACCGACTGTAGAGAAAGTATAGACATACTTCAAAAGTTTCCAGTTCTGATTTCTCATAATACGGCCGTTGAATACATCGGCCTTAGAAATATTATCGTAGGCCTCAGCAATGTCTCCTGACTTCTGGTATTCTCGTGGAATGTTCTCCCGAATCCACTGCATAAAGGTTTCAGCGTCTTCATCCAGGTTTTCGGAGGCCTGACGAGCATTGTCAGGGTTCATGGTCTTGAAAATAATCTTTAGTGAGTCAAATATTTCCTGACGGTTATCTCGACTGGCAATAACTTCTAAGTCGTCTTCAGTGATATTTTCTTTCCCCAGAGCTACTGCTTCCAGATCGTTGATCGCTGAACGCATCTGGCCGCCGGCCTGACGAGCAATTCTTTTCGGAACTCCATCCTCATATTTGATCCCTTCCTCTTCAAGTATCTGTTTCAAATGGGCTGCGATAGAGTTGGTGTGAACAGAATCAAGTTTTACAGTCTTCGCTATATTCCTCAGACTGCGAATACTGTTATCATACGCGTCGTTAGCGGTCATTACCACAGGAAAACGGGACTCCTCGACAATTCTTTTCAGCTCGGCTGTACCTCCTCTATCTGTGGAACTCATGCCGTCCACTTCATCAACCAGAATCAGCTTTTTACCGCCGAAAAACGAGGCCTGACGGGTAGCCTCCTTCAACTCCTCCTTCAGCTTTGACTTGGTTCTCACATCTGAAGCATTTGTCTCAACGAGTTCGTAACCTACATCATTTGCAAGGGCCTCGACAAGAGAGGTCTTCCCTGTACCGGCCTGTCCATGCAGAAGGATTGGTTTACTGCCTTTTTCCCAGTTCTTTATCCATTCCTGGAGCTCTTCTTTCTGGCTGGATGCTCCACGGTAATCCGAAAGACTTTCAGGCCTGTATTTTTCTACCCACATCGTGTTACGGTACGATAGCCCAAGAAGCTATTCAGGGAATAGCTTTCGAAGGCCTTTCAGGTTTTGAGTAAAATAAATCATTTTCTAGTTGTTCTCCAGGTTTCCGATTTTGGCGAGAAGAGATTCTATCTGGATGTCGCTGCTTCCGCCTTCTGCGATCCTGAATTCGAATTCTCCGAGCTGTTCCATGATCTCAAGCTTGGCGTCGTCGCTGATGTCCAGATCGAAGATTTCTCTGTGGATTGAGTTAATCACGTCCTGGCCGTCAAGGCCTCTGTCAATCATTATCTCTGCCAGGTCTTCACGGGCTTTGATGAAGTCTCCTTCAAGGGCCTTGTCCAGTATTTCTCTTATCTCGTCAGGCCTTAACGAGGCTGCAACTGCGTATACGTCTTCTTCCTCTATTTCCTCGTTCTGGATTGAGGCTGTCTGAAGTATATTCGTTACTCTTCTCAGATCGCCGTCCGATACACGCATTATTGCGTTGATTGCGTCCTGAGATATCTTGAATCCTTCTTTTTCTCCAATTCTTTTGATGTATTCCTCGACTTTTTCCTGCTCTAGTCGGTTGAATCTGAAAACTGCTGTTCTGGACTGGATAGGGTCTATAATTTTTGAGGAGTAGTTACATGAAAGGATAAACCGGCAGTTGTCGGAGAACTGCTCCATTGTCCTTCTCAAGGCCTGTTGAGCATCACTTGTCAGTGCGTCAGCTTCATCAAGAAATATTATCTTGTAATCTGCGTTTATAGGCTTGGTGCGGGCGAAATCCTTGATCTTCTCTCTTACAACGTCGATTCCTCTCTCATCGGAGGCGTTGGTCTCCATGAAGTTCTGCTTCCACTCATCGCCGTACAGGTCCTTGGCCATGGCGATCGCGGAAGTGGTTTTACCTGTTCCTGCAGGCCCCGCAAACAGGATGTGAGGTACCGAGTCCTCCTCTACAAAAGCAGATAACCTGTCAACAATGTTTTCCTGCCCTACTACTTCGTCAAGTGTGTCCGGCCTGTACTTTTCAGTCCATACGCTTATCAAGTCTAGAATCCCCTCGTATTTGAAGCAGTTATTCAAGCTTTTATGTCTACGCCGTCCAGGAGTCAATGTGATAATAACGCTTACAGGAACCCCTGGAACTGGTAAAACAACAGTTTCAGAACTTCTAGACTATCCGGTTATCCATCTCACCGAGTTCGTAAAGGAAAAGGGCCTCGGCGAGCAGAAAGAAGAGTTCGAGGTAGATATACCCGAGATGGTGGAGGCCTTGAAGGAGGAAGTAGAGGATTACGATGACGTGGTGATTGAAGGCCACCTGTCCCACTATTTTCCCTCTGATATCTGTTTCGTACTGCGCTGTGACCCTGCGGTGCTGGACGAGAGACTGTCCCAGAGAGACTATTCTCGGGAGAAAGTTGAGGAAAACCTGGAATCCGAGGCCCTGGATATAATCCTTTCTCAAGCCGTCCAGGAACAGGAAAAAGTAGTTGAACTAGATACAACTGATCTGGAGCCGGAAGAAGTAGTTGATGGAATAGAAGATAAAATAGGGGAAGGCCTTGAAGAGGAATATGGAAAGGTTGACTGGAGTTCCTGGTTATAGATTTGACTTGATCCAGTCCACTAGATCGGACTTGTTCATCGCTCCTGACTTCCTTGCTACTTCATCTCCCCCGCTTAGTATAACCATTGTAGGAAGAGCTCTCACTCCTAGCTTCGTGCCCAGGCTCTGATGTTCTTCCATGTCAACTTTTCCGAAGTTAACGTCCTCGAATTCTTCTGAGGCCTCTTCGAAGTGAGGAGCCAGAACCTTGCATGGCTGACACCAGTCCGCCCAGAAATCAATTATCCAGGTCTCCTCGGAGTTTTGTATCTCGTCCATCTTATCGGGATCAATATCTACCGGCATGAAAAAGAAACTCACGAGCCAGTTTTAAGAAAAAACCGGTCCGGGAAGAGAGGAGAAGGAAGAGGGAAAAAATTTATTCCTCCATGTAGACTGTTCTGATCGGGTAAGGAATATCTATTCCTGCCTCGTCATACTTTTCTTTGACTTTCTCAGTGACTTCGGAAGAGGCCTTAACCATGTTGGCCTTCGAAGGCTTGGTCCATCCACGGAGCTTGAGGTTTACAGAGGAACCTCCTAGCTCGTTGACAAGTACCTCTGGCTCTGGCTCATCTTCAGTCATCTCAGCCTCTTCAAGGGTTTCCATAGCCAGTTCCCTGGCTTCTTCAATATCGTCATCATACCCTACCCCTACGATAACATCGTAGCGGCGCTCATCGTAAGCAGTGTTGTTGATGACTGTGTTGCTGTACAGTGTGGAGTTAGGAACTATAACTTTTCGCCCATCGTAGGTTTTAATCTCGCTCGCTCTAATCTTGATATCCTTGACCGTCCCGGCCTCTCCGGAAACCTCTATCTGGTCGCCAATCTTGAAAGGCCTGTTGATCATTATCAAGAGGCCTGAGATAAAGTTAGCGATCATATCCTTCAATGCGAATGAGACTCCTAGACCGATAAGGCCTACTACCGTCCCCAGTGCGGTAAGAGGAACTCCCAAAACACCTAGAAGCACTACACCAGTCAGAGAGTAAATAATATACCCTGACAGACGCTTTGCAGTCTTAATTGCGTGTTTTTCCCCATTTTTCCTTTTTATCGATCTTGCGATAAGGTAGTTAGAGGCCTTGTTTATGATGAAGCCTCCGGCTAAAACTGTCAAGGCTAGGACCAGGGTTTCTGCCCCGATACTTATCGAAGGAATGGCTATGCTGGATAGAGTTGTATCTGTCAGGCTGCTGATCATGTAAACTGGAATTAAAGTAGAATTAATAAAAATTCTTCCAACGTAAAACCAGTTAATGTACTCAAGATTCAAGGCCTTGCAAAAGTTTAATGAAGAGGATCTGGAGGAGATAGAGAACTCTCGAGTAGCGGTCGTAGGTCTGGGTGCAACGGGTTCGGTAATAGCCGAGAACCTGGCTCGACACGGAGTCAACCTTGTCTTGATAGACCGGGATTACCTTGAGCCAAATGATGTCTACTCTTCCAATATATACACGCCGAATCAATGCGAGAACGCTGTTCCAAAGGCGGAAGCAGCAAAAACATATCTCGAGAATTTTACAGAAGCAAGGTCTCAAGTAAGAAGCCTAGGCCCGGACAATACCGGTATACTAGATGATGCGGAGCTGATAGTTGATGGAACCGATAATCTTGAAACAAGATTTCTTATCGACGAGTATTCTCAGAAGAATGGAACTCCATGGATATATACTGCGGCCGTAGGTGAGAAGGCTTATTCAATGTTCTTCGATGATAAATGCTTTAGCTGTATATTTGAGGATGTAGGCCTTGACGTAGCTGAGACATGTGAATCAGCAGGTATACTCAGAGAGATCGCTGGTAGGGCCGCATTACAGACATCTGAAAAAGCTGTAAATTATCTGGCAGGTAACGCTGTCGCGGAGAAACTGGATGTAGTTCATGAAGGCCGCAGTCTGGATGTAGAGTCGGAAGGCTGCGAGGTATGTGAAGGAGAAGGCACGTATCTCGATAAAAACCCTGGGACTACCTCTGTATGTGGAGAGAACAAATACCAGGTAGACAAAGACTTTAATCAGAAAGCCGTTGAGAACTTGAAGGAGGCCGGAGAAGTTCTGGCAGAAAACAGTTACCTGGTCCGAGTTAAAACTGATGGAAGAAAGATAACAGTATTCAACGATGGAAGGGTAATTCTGGAAGCCCGTGACAAAGGCCATGCAGAGGCCCTTGTCTCGGAAAAGCTTGGAATTTAAAAACAGGCCCTGTTAAAGATTCTTCATGGACAAATCTTTCTATGTTCAGGCCGCCTCTATATTTACATTATCGCTTCTTTCAGTCTCCGCGGCCTACTTTACAGGGTTTAAAATGCCCTGGATGCTTTCTCTCTTTCTCCCTGTGTCTATACTTTTCGGCTACACTGCCTACATTTCCAAAGAAGGATTTAACAAGGCCTCGCTGGCAGCACTTCCTGCCCTGGCTTTTTCATTTACCGGGTTAGGAGCGGCATTTCTCTCAGTAGTTCCTGGACTTGGACCGGTGCTTGTCTCAGTTTTTTCAGGAGGAGATAGGTTCAGAGAGTACTACAGTTCGACACATATCCCTTTGATCTTACTGGGGCTGATAATAGGGGTTCTGGCCGTGGGAACAGTGACCGGTAACCCTGAGTTAAGGAAAGAGGTGCAGAACCAGACGGCGAACTTTCTAGGCCAGACCGGGGAGAGAATAGTGAATCAAAGCAATGTTATCTCCTCTCAAAGAGACAAACAAGCCTTAATAGTGGAGCAAACAGCTAAGGCCTCGGTGTTTTACACTAAAGCTGTTGTGATGAATGAGACCAGAGACGAGCTCAGTGTCTCCGACTTAAGAACACTTGACTCTGCTTTCGAAAAAGCCCGTCGAAAAGTTCCAGAAGAGATGTCGAGTAGAGTAAGAGAAACAAAGATATCTGTAGATATCTCCGAACGCGTAAGCGATGCAGTAAAGGCCCAGCTAGAAGGCAAACACCTGGTAGTATTCATACCTCTCCTTGTCTCCCTCATGATTGCGCTCCAACCATTAGTAGGTCTTCTTACTGCTCTATCCGCAGAATCCTTCGACAAGGCAAACAGCTATTACCAGAGTTCATCCTCTTAAGTTTTCATCTTGAACCCTTGATACATGAACGAGATAAAATTTGCAGAAGAAGAACAGGCCTCGGATTCCCTCCCTGAAGACTTCGAACCCTACGTCAAGAAATGGTTCAACGACAAGTTCCCGGGTCTCTCAGCACCTCAAAGATACTCCTTTGACCTGATCAACAACCACGAGAACTCCCTTATCTCCGCCCCAACAGGCTCAGGAAAAACCCTGTCAGCTTTCCTGTCAATTCTAAACGATCTATACAGGAAGGCCGACAACGGCAACCTGGAAGACAAGGTTTACACTATCTATGTCTCGCCTCTGAAGGCCTTGAACAACGATATCCAGAGAAACCTTCAGGAACCCTTGAAAGGGATTAGGGAAACCGCGGAGGCAGAGGGCAGAGAAGTGCCTGAAGTAAGGTCAGCGGTCAGAACGGGAGACACAACCGATGCGGAGAAGTCGGAAATGCTGGAAAACCCTCCTCACATACTGATCACGACTCCGGAAAGCCTGGGAATACTTCTGGACTCACCGAAGTTCAAAGAACACCTTACAGATGTAGAATATCTTATAGCCGACGAAATACACTCCTTAAGCGAAAACAAACGCGGCGTCCATCTTTCACTGTCGCTGGAAAGACTTGAAGAAATGGCAAACACGTCTCCAACCAGGATAGGTCTCTCCGCGACACAGGCCCCGATAGATGAGATAGCAAAGTTCCTGGTAGGATACGAAGCCGAGGAAGAAATAGAGATAGAAGAAACAGAGTACGAAAACATCAAAAAAGCGGAGGCCCTTGAAAAAGACGATTACAGCACTCGAGGCTGCACCATTGTCGATGTATCGGCCTCAAAGGAGATAGACCTTGAAACAGTCTCACCGGTAGAAGACCTTATCCATACCCCTGCCGATGAAGTACAGGAAGCGCTCTACGACAAACTCCACAACCTGATACAGAGCCATGAAACCACCATTATCTTCACCAATACACGTTCAGCTACTGAAAGAGTAGTTAACGGCCTTAAAGACAGGTACGGGGAAGAGTACGATGAGAACATCGGCGCCCACCACTCAAGCATGTCCAGAGAAGTCAGACTGGAAACAGAGGAAAAACTGAAGAAAGGAGAAATGAAGGTCGCGGTAACATCTACATCACTCGAACTAGGTATCGACATCGGAACAGTCGACCTCGTGCTCCAGCTAGGATCTCCCAAAGGAGTTGCACGAGGAATACAGAGAGTAGGCCGATCAGGCCACAAAATAGGGGAGAAAGCCAAAGGCAAAATGATTGTAACCGATAGAGACGACGCAATGGAATGCTCGGTTCTCACAAAATGCGCGAAAGAGGACGAACTTGACAAGATACAGATCCCGACAGAGGCCTTGGACGTTCTCTCCCAGCACATCGTGGGCATGGCCTGTAACCACCGCTGGAATATCGACCATGCCTACAACGTCATAAGAAAAAGCTACAACTACAGAAACCTGGATAGAGAGGACTTTGAGGCCGTAATGAAGTACCTGGGAGGAGAATACGAACTCGAAGACCAGAACGTTTACAGAAAGATATGGGTTGACAGGGAAGAGCAGAGGTTTGGACGCAGCGGGAAGATGACCCGGGTCATATATATGACCAATATCGGTACTATACCCGACGAGACCGGATACGAAGTAAAGACACGTGGCGACGGAAAGTTTGTGGGGTCGCTTGACGAAGAATTCCTCGACCGGCTGACCAAGGGCGATATTTTCACTCTGGGAGGCAGCACCTACAAGTTCCAGTACGCCAAGGGAATGAAAGTCTTCGTTGATCCAGCGCCAGATAGATCGCCAACCGTACCTTCCTGGTACTCTGAAAGACTTCCCCTAAGCTACGACCTGGGCCTTAAGATAGGCAGGTTCCGTCAGAGCGTGGCCCGGCAGCTTTCAATGGGCGCGGAAGACGATGACATAGTTGAATGGATAATGCATAACTACTACCTGGATGAGAACACGGCCCGGGCAATCTTCGGCTACATCAAGGAGCAGTACAGGTTTACAGGAGAGGTCTCCACCCATGAAGACATTACAGTGGAGAAATACATTGACGACGATAACCGGCAGAACATAATCTTTCAGACAATCTACGGCCGCAGAGCGCATGATGCCCTGGCGAGAATACTGGCAAACATGCTTCAGAGAAAGTACGGCTCAAACATTGGAATGGTGATCGACGACAACGGCTTTATACTGGTTACTCCCAGAAGACCTGTCGATATAGACCAGCTGCTCGAAGATCTGACTGAATGTGATCCTGAGGAAGAACTTAAGGAAGCAGTAAAGAAGACAGAACTGATGAAGAGAAGATTCAGGCATGTAGCCGGGAGATCACTTATGATTCTAAGAAACTATGCGGGGAATTCTAAAACAGTCGGCCAGCAGCAGATGAAAGGCCACTTCCTGCTTTCGACTATACGAAACAAGTACGATGAAAACTTCCCGATGATAAAAGAGACCTACAGAGAAATAATGGAAGACGCCATGGACATCCAGAACGCGGAAGAGGTAATAGAAGGCCTAGAGACAGGAAGGATAAGTTATGGTGTTAGAGACACTGATATCCCTTCGCCTTTCAGCCACAACCTGCTGCTCCAGGGCTCGACGGATGTAATCAAGATGGAAGACCGCAAGGAAAGACTGCAGAAAATGCATAAACAGGTAATGAACAGGATCGACGACTGAATGTTTAAATCTTCAGAAAGAAGAATGATACAGGCATGCTAACCGCATTAAGTAACTCGGCCTTAAGCAACTTTTTTCTTGATCCCTCAGGCCTTCTAGCTCTTGCAGCATTGATCCCGCTGATAATTTTCTACCTTGTAAGGCCTAAACCGGATGAGAAACTTATGCCATCAATCAGATTCTTCATGAAGGATGAAAAAGAAGGTAAGGTACAACAGGCTCTCTCAAAAATCCTTCAGAACCTTATGCTGATATTTCACATGGTTTTCATAGCTTCTATAGCTGCAGCAATCGCAAACCCGTATGTAGAAGCCCCGGCATCCTCAGAGAACGTGGTTATAGTGTTTGATAACTCCGCCAGCATGAATAAAGAGATAGATCAGGCTGTGAAATTTGCAAAGCGGAATCTGGGGGAGAAAAACACCTTGATCACAGTGAATCAGGAAGTCGAAGTAGTTAAAAGAAAGGCCTCGCGTTCAGAAGTGAAGTCAGCACTTCAAGACATCAAGGTAAAAGATACCGCTACCGATCTTGCTTCCGCCCTGGAAACTGCTCAAGGATTCAAAGGCAAGATAGTGGTGGCGAGCGACATGGACCACAGCACTGATTCCAGAGAAATCAGGTCCAAACTGGAAGCTCTCTCAACCAACAGAAAAATTGAGTTAATGAATGCAACTTCCGAAAACTCCTGGGGCATAGTCAATCTAAACGCCGAGAAAGAATGGATAGAAGTTAAGAACTACCGTGAAGAAGAGAGAAAAATCGCGGTAAAACTTGGAGACACAGCTGAAAAAGTAACTATAGCGCCGGAAACAGTTCGGAAAGTGAATTTAGACCTGAAAAAAGGGAAAAACATCGTTGAACTCCCTGAAGACGAAATGAAAGCAGATAATAAGGCCTACATCTACCTACCGAAGAACCAGAAAGTGGAGACCGCACTAATCTCTACGGGAAGCCCCACGGGAAAACCTGCAAGATATATTTACACTGCTCTAGAACTCATAAACTCAACTAACCCGCATTTCTATGAGGCAAGCCCGCAGCTAAGCAAAGCTCCCGACGCCGACATCTATATTCTGCAGAGACCGGGAGAACTACTTCCTGAAGCCATCAGCAGTATAGAGGAAAAAGTGGAGAACGGGGACGACATGGTGGTATTCGCTACGGAAGGCCTTAAACCTCAGGACTTTGACTCGCTTCCAGTAAGAGGACTTGGCGAACTACAGACAAAAAGTGTAGAGCTTAATAACCCTAGAAAAGTAAGTATAGGCAACACAGAAGTCTTCAACGCTACCGTAACAGGAACCTCTCTTTCAGACCCGGAAGAAGCCCTTGTACATGGTGAATACGGCCAGGGAGACGTTTTATTCTACAATATAGATGACAAAGATTTCAGAACCAATCTGCTTTACCCTGTTTTCTGGAAAGAAGCCATACAGAAGTACACTGATATAGAGACTGTAGAAGAACTCAACATTGAGACCGGAAAGACAACCACCTCCAGAGGCCAACTAATAGAGTTCAATGAAGCAGGATTCCACAACGTAAAAGGACAGACATACGCTGCAAACCTTCTAAACGAAGACGAATCCTCCCCCAACAAGGCCTTAAGCCTTGATCTCTCTGGTTCCCAGGCCACTACCTCCAAAAGTATCCAAAACCTCTCCACGCTACTTGTTCTGTTACTGGCTCTAATAGAGCTAACCTATCTCTGGTACATAGGTGATCTAAAATGATTGGATTCGAGCACCCTCTAGCACTGATACTGGCTCTGACAAGCATATCAGGCCTCTACACAGCCTACCAAGCAGAAGACCGTTACTCTGCTGTCGTAGGTTCAACGCGCTTCACGTTAATACTTCTACTGGCTCTGGCAGTTGCAGGCCCCCAGATACAGATGTCGCAGCAGAGAATGGAGAACCCTCACCTCAACCTGCTGAAAGACAACTCGCGGTCCACACAGTTCATGAAACAGGAAAACATACAGTTCTCAGATATACAGACAGAAACCGAGATAATAGCATCCGGAAACAACTCAGAAATCAAAAACAACATTCTCCGGAACCTGAAACCCAGCAAGGCCTACCTCGTAATGTCCGACCTTCAGACAGACCAAGACCTCACACAGGTAGTAAAAGAAGCCCAGAAAAAGAACGCAACAATCAGCTTCATCAAACCAGAAATGCAGGAAGAACACGCAGTAACCATAAAAGGCCCATCAAGAACAGTCCCAGGAGCAAACAACAGCTACACTGTTAAAATAAGCTCGACAAACGACAAGAAAGTACCACTAACAGTAACAGTAGACGGAACAACAATCTACAGCGGTAAAAAACAGAACTACACCTTCAGCAGAACATTCAACTCCAGAGGATACCACAAAATCAAGGCCTCAATCCAGGTAAACGACCAGAAAAAAATCAACAACGCATACTACAAAACCGTAGAAGTAACCAAAAAACCAGAAATACTGGTAATAGGCGAGAAGAAAGAAGGCCTCCACAACACTCTAAGCCAGTTCTTCAAGCTAGATTATGTCAGTGAGGTACCGGAGGATCTCTCCAGCTACGACGCCGTATTCGCCAAGCAAGAGTTTAATGAAAAAGAGCTTATACCCTACATAACAAAAGGCAAAGGCCTAGTCTACACAGGAGAATACAACAGGCCTTACAGCATTCTTCCAGTGAAAAAAGTTCCGGGAGCTGACAATAATAACAAGGGTGCTCGAATAATTCTGGCTGTAGATACTTCTTACAGCCTCTTCAGTGATAGAGAACAGACTGCAGAGACTGTAGCTGGTTCTTTCGTGAAGATACTTGGCAGAAATAATCCTAGCTCCAAGGTTGCAATACTGAACTACGGCCTCGGAAATGAAGGTTATGATCCAAGGATAGTCCGTAACCCAGGTCAGGCAGCTTTCCTTGGTCTAACCTATCAAAACGACCGTCAAAGATTGATGTCTCGTATAGCATCTCTTGAAGGTACTGCTGGAGCTATACAGTCTTATGGTTTAAGAGGAGCAAAGGAGCTCGCTCAGAAAAAGGAAGGAGAAACCGCTATCGTAATGATAACAGACGGCAAGTTTGAGGATATAACCAAGGCAACAAACAGCAACATCAAGATAACTGCAGAACAGGATAAAGCAAAGATGAAAGAAGTTGCTGAAAGCCTAGACTCTAGCAAACATCCTCTCTACTTCGTAACGATAGGGGATGCAGCAGATACCTCCTTCCTCAGCGAACTAACCTCTAGAACACACATAAGATCTTTCGAATACCTGAAATCAGGCGGAAGGTTCAGCATAATGGCTGGAGGCGGAAACTCCGGCGTTGGAACAGTCCAGACTATCAACAACCAGCACTTTATTACTGAAAGTCTCAACCCTAATTCCCGAGTCACTGGAACTGACTCTGTAAAGGTAAGGCCCTCCGGCAATCTGCTGCTTGCTACTCAGGATGGCGATCCTGTTTTGACTACCTGGCGTTACGGCCTTGGCAGGGTTGCAGCCTTCTCAGCTGACAATAAGAACTTGGCAGGGCTGATGAGAGAAGATCCATCTGCATTTATCCGTGCTTTCAGCTGGGCGGTCGGCGATGTAAGTCGTGAGGGCCGATGGGTGTCGGTTTCTTCGGCTCGTAGAGGCGAGTCCAGGCCTGAGGTTGAGGCTTCGTACAGTATTGAAGGCCTTAATCGTGGTGTTGGAGGTACTTACTCTGCAAAGTTGAGTCCTGAAGGCCTTGGTTTCCATAGTTTCCATGGTGTTCCTTACAGCTACAATTATAATCCTGAGCTTCAGGAAGTAGGTTATGATAGCAGGATTGAGAGTATTGCCGGTAAGACCGGTGGAGAAGTGTATTCTGTAGGTGAGAAGGCTGAGATTGTGAGGGATTTGAAGGAGTTCAGCAGTGAGAAAGTTGTCCGGAGGGTTTCTCTGACGCCTTATTTGCTGGCTCTGGCCTTGCTGGTGTTCCTTGGGGAGGTTGGTTTCAGAAAGCTTAAAGGCCGGAAGTAGTTAAATAGATCTTATGCTTGAGAAAGTGATTGGTTTTTTCAAAAGTTTATTTAACAGGATTTCCTCAATAACTAGTATGGGAGTTTTAGATAATGTGAAAAATGCTGTCGGCGATGATTCAGGCAGTAACAGTGGTTCTTCCTCGGGAAGCAGTGATTTTGGAGGAGATTTCGGCAGCGATTTTGGAGATGATTCTTCAGGAAGTAGTTCAGGAGGTAATGATCTCGGCAGTGACTTTGGAAACCCTAACTCTCAACAGGGCTCTCCTAACAATAACTCAGGAGGCTCTCAACAAGGCCTCAACTCCGGTAGATCCCAGAACCAGGGAGGGGCTCAAGGCCAGTCAGGTCGGCCTGGAGGGGATCGAACCCAGCAGGGTCAAAGCCGTCAAGCCCAGCAGAACCAGCAGGGGGAACAAGGTCGGAGTCGTTCATCCCAGATAGACAGGCAGGGTTCCCAACGTTCTAACTTGAATACCTCTCGTTCCTCACGGTCTCAGGGTTCTGCGGAGAGTTCTCAGGGATCGCAGCGTTCAAGTAATGACTCCAGAAGTCTTGAGAAGTCTTTCTCCGATCGCCGTAGAAACAGTTCTGGTGGCCAGGGAAACAGTCGTTCGAACGCTCAGGCAGGAAGGCCTCAAAGAGGGAGTGCAAGGCCTCAGGTAAGTGGTAAGACTCAGAGAAAGATGGAGAATGCAGGCCTTAACTCAGGTAATCCTGAAAGCGTGGCTGATTCCCAGGATGATTTTGAGGAGTTGAAGTCTCAGAACGAGCAGATTATAGAGTTGTTGAAGAGGATAAACAACTCTCTTAACAGGTAGATTAAACAGTCTTGTTGTTCACTTTCCTTTCTATGGAGATAGAGTCAGAGCTTTCTGAAGGCTTCGATAGTCTTTCAGACGATGAGAAAGTAAAGGAATTAAGAGAGCTGAAAAACGATTTAGAGGAAGAGGATGAGAACATTGTCAAGGTTAGAATGGTAGAGGAATTGATCGCTTCTTATCAGGACTGAAGTGATACGAGTCCCAGCATGCTCCAAACACCTTTCAGAAACAGGATTCCAGAGATCCAGAGCTTGTACTCTACAAGCATGGGAGGCCTTCCGAAGAAGAGTATCGAGGAGGACATAAGATCTGCGAATCCTCCTAAAATAAAAACACCGAAAGGGAATTTAACCGGTTCAACCATGGTTCCCACGCCTTTTACAATCAAGAAAACCGCGTGAGCTACTGCTATAACCTCCGGTATCGGTGAGGCTGTAAAATAAAGCAGAAGGCCTGACAGGGTGTCCAGAAGCCCTAGTAAATCGATTTTTACCAGGTTCATTTCCTAATCCAGTTCAATGACTTGGTCTGCTGCGTTCTTCAGAGCTGTGGAGAATCCTGGCTCCATTCCAATGATAATGGTTTCCTTGCCGTGCTCTTTAGCTTTCTGTATAACTGGAAGAAAGTCTGTGTCCCGTGTCACCAGCACAAGTTTATCTATATTGTCGTCAAACACTGATTCCATGGCGTTTACCGCCATGTATACGTCTACATCGTCGTCTTGAGCCTTTTCTCCTCCAAGGCCTAGTGCAGCTTCAAATCCCTGTGAAACTATTGCTTCAATCAGTTTGTCGGAGGCGTACTGGTTGAGGAATACTTTTGCAACTTTGATATTTCCTTCTTCCTCTATTTCGCTTCTTAGTTCGTCTAGATCCAGATCAAATTCTTTTCGGACAACGTTAGGGCCGTCAACGTATACAGCTATGTTATCTTTTCTGCTAACTGTATTCTTGATCTTGTTGAAAACCATTTTGAGTTCACTTGATAAGTAATTATGATGGAAACATTTAATGACTTAGTCGTTCCTGAATAACTCTCTGGCGCTCCGAGTAGTTTCCTCTATAACCTGTTCTCTACCCACCTCTTTTATCTCGGCGATCATCTCAGCGCTCTCGAAAACGTTCTCAGGATGATTTCTCTCACCTTGGTATAGAAAAGGTGAATCCGTCTCCAGTAACAAGTCCTCCAGCTCAATCTTCTCCACTATACTCTGGACG
The DNA here is from genome assembly GCA_042217675.1 of Candidatus Nanohaloarchaea archaeon. Lineage (GTDB taxonomy): Archaea > Nanohalarchaeota > Nanosalinia > Nanosalinales > Nanosalinaceae > Nanohalovita. The sequence goes on from JBDGSF010000071.1 coordinate 22,626, forward strand.
CGGGAAGAATAAAGCACCTGGGTCGTAACACCTATCCTGAAACCTTTTTCAACGGCTTTCTCTGCTAGAGAAGGCCTTCCATTGAATGCGTGAAGCATCACGCCGGATGTTTCCTCATCGGAAAGTATCTGTACTGCCTCGTCCTCAGCGTTTCTGGAGTGAACAACTACAGGCCTTTCGATCTCCTCTGCAACTTGAATAAGTTCCCGGAATATTTCTCTCTGCTTTTTCCTCAGCTTGCTATCCTTGACGTGATGGTGATCGAGCCCGATCTCCCCGACCGCGGCCGGCATGTATTCCTCTATCTGGTTTTTTATCTCTTCAAGCTCGTTGAAGTGGTCGGTGTAGGTTGGATGAAGGCCTAAAGCCGGCACTACAAGTTCAGGATGCTTTCTATGAAGCTCTATTACCTTTTTGTTTCTATCTAGGGAGCTTCCTGCATTCACTAAGAACTCCAGTTTCTCCTTGCTTTCACTAATCACGCTCTCCCTGTCGTTGTCGTACTGGTCGAAGTCGAGGTGGCAATGTGAATCAACTGCTTTCATTTGAAAGTTCGCCTCCCTGCGTATTTCCTTGCAAGAAGTCTTTGTTTTCATTGGGTTATGCTACAGTTATAGATAAAACTGTTGCCGGGTAAAGTCAATGTGGGAGGGGTTAGAATCTTTTGCCAGAGCTTGTGAAGCAGGTAGGCTTCTGCCTGGTCTGCGGTAACGCTGTCCACAGCGATCAGGAATACAACAGGCTGGAAGACGGAGTCTGCCACGAAAACTGTCTTTAACAGGTTCTTTCCCTATCTTTTCTCTTTATCCAGCCGGGCCTCTGTCGCTCCTTCCTGGTTCATGTACTTTGAGTCAGTCTTTTCGCCGTAAGGTCTTTCAGCTTCAGAGGTCATTGTCTCAATAGCCATCTGACAGATCCGGTCCTCGGGATAGATCGTGATAGGTACATTACCCAGGTTCTGAATCTCCAAAGTAATCTGGCCTTCAAAACCTGCGTCCACGAATCCTCCCGCAGCATGAGGAATTAAGCCTAGACGTGCGTAAGATGAACGGCCTTCGATTCTGGCAACCATATCGCTTGGAATATTAACTGTTTCAAGGGTTGTACCCAGAACGAACTCGCCGGGATGAACTACAACACCTTCCTCCGGGTCGGCCTCTAGCTCGCTCTGCTTCCTGGAGAAGTCATCCATGTTCTTTGTATCCAGGGCCTCCATTTTACGGGTTCTTGGAAAGGTAAAGTCGTATCCGAGCCTGAGATCGATTGAGGACGGACCTATTTGAAGATCTTCGTCTAGTTCAGGGCCTTCATCGATGTAAACAGCGTTTTCCTCGTTGATAAGTCGTTTAAGGTCTTTGTCGGAGAGAATGGCCATAAAACATGCCTAGGCTGAGAACTTTTTATACGTTCAACCCGGTTCTCTAACTGTGAAGAAGTTACTGCTGACGCTTCTGCTTCTGGCATTCACTTTCTCGGCTCTAGGCCAGGTCTACCACGAAGCAGATATCTCAAGAACAAATATGGCCTTAAATACCACTGTACACCTGGAATGTGATTCGAAATGTCCTGTGAACAGGTGGAGCCTTAAATGGCAGATCCCGGAGAACTCGGAAATACTGCATATAAAGGACTCGATAGGCAGGATAACCAGTTACACCAGGACCGGAGGGGAGGTCCGAATCAAGACCAACTACGGGCCTAAACGGATGAATGAAACCGTTAAAATAGTTTTAAACGTTGCATCTGATTCCAAGGAGATATACAGAGGCCTTTTCAAGAGAGAACTCTCGCTGCCAGGATTTGAAGGAGAGGAAACACGAGGAAAGGTGCATGTTGACAACTTGATATCTGGCTGGAGTAGCTACGGCTTTCAAACCTCATATCAAAATAACACAATGAAGTTCAAGGGAGAAGGCCCTGTCTCCTTACGGGTCAAGTTCGGAGACGGCAATGAAACCAGTTATTACTCATTCTTCGGAGAGCATCCTGACAATGTCTCTCAGGCATATGAAATAGCTATTGGAACAACAGGCCTTCAACAAGGCTTTAAGCGTTTTCCTGTAGCCTCGATGCCTCCCGAAGTATATAACAGGACTGCTAACAGCTGGAGCGCGGGAGAGTATATAGCAGGTTCTATGATGATCAGCAATAATCTTGGAGCGGGTTATATCCCGATCCTTGCTCATGAAACTGTCCACGGTTTGAATGAGAGAGAGCTTAACTGGGATAGAACATCTTCCAACTACTTTGAGGAAGGAACCGCAGAGTACGTGGAGTTTCTGGTGAGGAAAAAGATCAGCGCGCTTAATGGAAGTTTAAGGCCTCCTGCTGAGCTCTTTGGGGATGATATCCGGTGGGATCCTGATCCGTTTGATAGGACGTACAGTATTATCTCATCTGAAGGCAACCAGGACAGGCTGTGGAACTACTATCGGAGGGACAGGGACTTCATGAAGACCTGGTCGAGCATGAAGCCAGGTCACAGGGACTTCGGGTACGCTTACTCCGAGCTGATAATCAGGAACTATGTAAAGGAAGGAGGAAATCTTTCAGGCCTTTACAACGTTTTGAATGTGTCCAGAGAGGTTAAGAGTCCACGGGTAAAGTGGGATCTGTATTCCCGGTATATGGATATGACACCCTGCAATTACAGCTCTAGGAAAAAGTTCAACCAGTGTCTTGAAGAGATAAATGAGTATGACTATCCTGTCTACACCGCTAGACCAGGCAACGTTTCAAACAACTTTACAGTAAAAGAACTGGAGATTCCGGAGAGAAAAGAGGCAACTGGTACCGGTCTCTTGACCAATCTGAAGTCCAAAATACGACAGATGCTGGCCTACATTGAGAACTTTCTTGAGGAAGCATTGAACCGGTCTTAAGCTTACCTTCTTTTTCATAAAGCATCGTAGGTAACTTGGATACATGGTTTTTGACAGCTTCGTTCAAATCTTCCTCGAACTCGTCCAGCAGCACGGAGTAATCGCTGTAATGCTGGGAATGGTTATCGAAGAAGTTGCGGTTCCCATACCCTCTCCGGTAATACCGATGGCAGCAGGATTCCTTCTTATAGACGCAGTTACTGTTCCAGCAGCCATAGTAGAGGCCTTAGTTACGATAGCTCTTCCCGCGTCAATCGCCTCAGTTATAAGCTCCTACTTCGTGTTTGGAATAGCTTACTATGGAGGCCCTCCTATAATCAAGAGGTACGGCAAGTACCTAGATCTTACCTGGGAAGAGATACAGCACCTGGAATCACATTTTGACTCAGGAAACGAAAAATACTACGTCGCGCTGTTCCGAGCAGTCCCTATCGTACCTCTCTCACTGATCTCTGGAAGCGCCGGACTGTTCCAGATGGACTGGAAACAGTACGGTATCTGGTCCTTCATAGGCATGATGCCCAGAAACTTTACTCTGGCAATGATCGGCTGGTGGGTAGGCAGCGAGGAATACCTGCAGCAACTGGCAGGTCTGATAGACAACCTCTCAACATTTGTTATAATTGCGGTTGCAGGAACGGTTGGAGGAGTAATTGTCTACAGAAAACTTCAGGACCTCTACCTGGCTATAATCGAGAGAACTGCCTAACGGATCCTATACCGGAGAATAGCCGCTATGCCGCCCATATTCATTAACCTCTGGCCTTCTTCGTGATCTGTAGAGATAATCTCCAGATCCGAACTCATCTCCTCGCCCTTTTCCGCCAGGAAATCAACTATGTCCTGCACCTCCTCAAGAGTCATACTCTCGCCGCATTCAGGACACTCCTTTTCATCCTCTATCTCAGCCTCCTCCTCGAAGACCGTATCTTCATGACCGTTCGGACATTCATAGTCCGCCTTGAACGATTCGTAGTCCTCTGAGATCAGGATAGTGTCGACAGCACCCATCTTCAAGGCCTTGATAACAGGTTCCAGCCCGTACTCCGACTTACCGTTCTCCTCCTTCAGATTCTCCAGGAACCTGGTTACCAGTTGTTTCTCCCTCACTGCGGCAGAATCCTGGATTTCGTCCTCTGCCTTGTTAACCAGCTCCTTCAAGGCACCTTCACCTGAATGGCCTAGAGACTTGTTCGCAATAACTTTCTCCTGCAGCTCCTGCTGAAGATAGTCATCGTTCACAAGCTTATCCTTCACGAATCCAGGCCCTCCAATCACTATTCCAAGAAGCTTGTCCTCACGGGCCTTGCTGAGGAAAGCGTTCTTGGCTTTCTCCGCGATCTCCTGAAGGAAAGATTTCAACATCTCCTCCCTCAAACGGGCGAATCTCTGTGCGGAGTTGTGGACTATCAGGTTGTTGGCTACGAAGTTTCCTGCTTCCACGCTTATGTCGATTACTTTCTGTTCTTCTTTTTTCTCGATTGACTGTATCTTTGTAGGAAGTATCTGGGAGCTGTGGATTTCCTCCAGTTCTTTCTCCAGTTCTCCGCCTGTTTTTTTCTTTATGTTTTCGTCAAATTTCTCTTTGCTTATCTCTCTCTTTCCCTGCAGATACATGTTGGAGTTCTTGAACTCGCTGAACTTTCTTCCCTTCTCTTCAATAATCTCTCTAACCTCTTCCCCATTCTTCAGTACCTGGCGGTTGTTGTTCCTGGACTTTTCCAGTTCCAGGATTTTCTCCAGCTCTTTGGTCTTTCTCTCGCTGCAGAAACCGATGTTTTCGGCAAAGTTCTGAATCGATTCCTGGTCCGAGATGCTTACCGTGTAACGTGTATTGTCTGTGTGAGGGTTCTCCTTGTTGTCGTACGTTGTCAGGGATGATACTACTTCGGTTCTGAGCAGTGCTGACTGCAGTTGCTGCATCAGTACTTTGTTGTTCGTTGAAATCCCTATTCTGCCTCTGCTTTCGCTGCAATGGCCTTCCGCATCGTAAAACCCCTGTACAAATCCCTGGACTACGTCGTCTCCTGCTTCAAGTATTTTACCAGGTATTCTCGTGTTTCTTGATTTCTTGATCTCCGGGAACTCTCCTTTTATGAACTTGACCAGGGGTTTGCCGAACGCTCTCAACAGGTAGTAGTTCTTGTCTTCTCTAAACCTGATCCTGGTGTCGCAGTCAAACACTTTCTCCAGCTTCCTCTGATAGTACTCTGCTACCTCTCTGTCCTGTTCATGGAAGTTCAGTCTTTCCGGGTCGAAACTGCCGTCTCCAGCGAAGTAACCCAGGATCTCTGCCAGGTCTCGGTCAATACTTTTTGGAAGACTGTAGTCCTTGCCTCTGCAGAAATCCCGTGCAAACTCCTTGAAATCAATTTCCA
>JBDGSF010000072.1:0-5908 GCA_042217675.1 Candidatus Nanohaloarchaea archaeon
GCCAAGGGTGGGGGTGTTCACCCATTAAAACGGATCGTGAGCTGGGTTTAGATCGGCGTGAGCCAGATCGGTTGCTATCTGCCGGGAGTGTATATGCGGTTTGAGAGGAAAGTCCGGACAGTACGAAAGGAACCCTGGACTGAGGCCTCTGGTCTATCGGTCATCCGAGAGGGTGTCGCCGAGTAGCTACGCCTCACAGGCCTAAAAGCTGAAAGCATCTAAGCTTGAAGGCCTCCTCAAACAAGAAACCGCATCCACTCTCGTACAAGACGAGTCGATAGAGCGGCGGTGTAAGCACCAAGGCAACGAGGTGTTCAGCCGACCGCTACTAATCGTGGGTTTCACAGCTTTCCAACAGACGGCACCAACTTGAGCTCTAACATCTCGGACTTACTCCGCAAGGAGTTGGTCCGATGAGAAGACCTCTGGTCTTCGACGAGCAGAACAAGTCCTGGTGGATTACCAAAACGGTCGGACCTGCTTGCTATACGCTCATATCGAAAATTGTAGAGATTAATTCAGGGAATTATTAATAACTTGGAACCAAATTGGACCTAGGTGGAGTTATTGCTAGAGAGAGTAGCTGTAATCTTGAGTTTCATAGAAGAAAAACCTAATCCAAGTGAATTAGCTGCAGATATAGAATCTGAATTTGAGACCGAAAACTCTCTAGCTCCAGAAGACGTAAAGAATAAGTTCTTAGAAAGAGAGGAAATTGAAGATCTTCCAGACAAACTTGTAGAATATCTAGAAAGCGAATTAGGAAATACACATAGAATTGAAACCCCTGAATTCAGGATTGAAGTCAGCCCGTGGGGTGTGAGAATATCGGGCGAATCTGACGAGCTAGATTCAGCCGCCGATACCATAGGTGAAATTCTCGAGGAAAGAGGAATAGAATATGAAACTGAAGAAGAAAACAAGTTAACCCTAGATAATATTACAGACCTTTTCGAAAAAAATCTAGATGATATATTTGGAGACGATATTTCTATAGGTAGTTTCCAAGTTAAGGGCGACGAAGGACATATAATGGTGAATCCTCAAGAGGGCGAGATAAGCATCAGAGGAGACGAGAAAATCTTAAAGAAATTAGATGAACTAGATCGCTGAAATGGTCGAAGAACAAGAAATAGACGCTGGTCGTAGACACAGAGAGAAAATTGATTCTCGGCAACTAGGAAGACATCGGGAACTAAAATCATTAGTAGAAGAAGTAAAAGAGCTAAGCGCATCTAGCAACCAACTAAAGGAATTATCCAAGAAGAAAAGAAAGGAGAAAATCAAAGAGCACATAGAAGAGTTCAGGAGAGACTTTGAAGAACCAACTTACTTTGTAGAGCTATCGAAAAGAGCAGCAACCAGACTAGACGGCCTCAGCCAAGATTTTCAACCAGAGAAGCATGAAATATTGGAAAGAATAATTCGAATATCTCTTACTCACACCAATAAAACTAGGCCTATCTTAACCAGAGAATTATTGCTCGAGAATAAAATATCAGAGGAAATCGCAGCTCAAGAGATAGGGCAAGATTCAGTTGATGAGTTAAGAAAAGGACAAGAGAAGGATATAGATGTCGATTTGTGACACATCCTTTATAGTCAGAATTATCGAGTTTAATCAGCAAAGAGCATTTAATTCAGACAATCATACGATAACACCTCAAGTTGAAGAAGAACTAGATGCTAAAAGCTACGAGGATATTTTAGACGATTTACAAAGAATCATACAAATCTCCGAAAGATTCGATTTAGATTTGACTATAATAAACAGCTCCAATTTTGCAGACGAAATTGAAAGAATCATACAGAATACAGATTGTAGAAAAGTGGACCTACAGAGTAATTTAAGCAACTGTAGCGCCCAAGAAATCCTAAATCTGGAAAAAGGAGAACAAAGTTGCTATTTCGGCAGAGAAAAAGACGAATTTATAATCACCGAAGATTTCGAAGCTTACAACATACTTCATCAACATACCAACGGCAAAGTTGCCTGCTTAATCGAACTCATAGTAACTGGCGACCTGGATGATGAAAGAAAAGATTTAGTTAGAGCACTCGACGCTCTATTCCTTCCCGAAGATAAGTTAGAAACAAACCTTTGGACTGTTATTAACAGTAAAATAGAAAGAGCGCTGGATGATAGAATAACAGTCGATTAAACCAAACTAAACACCTCTATGCCCAGGCCGAGCGCTGTTAGACGCTTCCTGAACGCCTTTGAACGGTTGTTCACGCGTTCGGCATATAAGGCCCGGCGCGGAGTTAGAGGTTGGTGAATCAACTCATGAAGAAAGCACTACTCGCGCTTGCTGTGGTGGGGCTGGTCGCCGGAGTGGCGGCTCTTCCCTCCCAGGCCGCTGACATGGCCGGCCAGAAAGTTCCCGACGCGGGTGAGAGTTCGGGCGCGATGAACAACGCTCAGATTCCGGGAGAGTTTCCGGGTGAGGCCGAGTTCTCGGGTCCTCCCTCGTTCGTGGAGGATCTCCCGCCGCAGCAGGCGCTGAACAGCGTTCCGGGCTGGCTGTTCGGCTAGCTCCGGTCAACTTTTCTCCTCTCTTTTTACACCCTCTATTTTTAAGCAAAAAGGACAATTTACAATCTATGGACGCAGAGGTGCTGAAATTAGGTTCAGGGATGATTATCGGGGGCGCAGCAGCCGTTATTCTATCAGGTTACTTTCCTGGAACCGCTCAGGGCGATATAAGCAGCCTTGGTTGGCTTGCCTTCATACTAGGGTCCTTAATAGTGGCCCTTGCAGTAATAGAGGAAAGATAACATGGTTCTACCCCAAATATCGAGTATCAGCTCACTGATACTCCCTTTCCTGTATCTGACCTCCGGTTATTCGGCTCTGTTGCTTGGTTACTGGTTAACAAGAGACCTGGAGACTTTCTTCTCGATCAAAGGAACAGACAAGATAATACTTACATTTATCGTCGGAACTTTCTCAGTCTTTCTGGCCAGCCTGATAACCGGTATCCCGGAGACCATCGGCTTGAACAACGCTAGAGAGTTCTTACTTCCTACTCTAGGTATAACAGTAGCTAACTCGATAGCAGTAGCTCTTCTCAGAGAGACCAATAGAGATATGCGATGAACAGGAATCGTGCGCCCGCGATTTAAGCCCGGTCGTGGACTAATAACTAAGAGTTCATTTGCTGCGAACAGCCGTCGATGTTCGCTTCGCGTCGAACGTCCGGGAAGCCTTTTTAACCGCTCACAGGCCTTGTCAGGGATATGAAACAGGAAAAACTACTCGCAGCTCTACTGGTCGCTGCGTTCGCAGGCGCTGCCGCCGCTGTTTCGGGCGGCGCCGGGCCTGTCTCTGTCAGCGTTTCGGTCGATGACAGCAAGTACCGTTTCTACGAGGCGGAGAACACGGTCGGCTTCCCCACGGTCATGAGAGGTGGCGAGCCAGCGAAGTACAGCAACGCCTCGTACAGAGAGTTCGCGCGATGGGAGACCAGCGAGAAAGGTGTCGAGAAGGTCAGGAGCACGCTGGAGCAGCGGTTCGGCGGGATCAACGGTGTCAGCTCTGGCACAACCGCGGACGGCATCGAGCTGAGCTACGTCGCGAACGAGAGCATAGAGAGGAACTTCACCTTCCAGGAGCTTGTGGCCGCAAGTCCCTCCCGTGTTGAGGGAACAGTCAGCTATCCTGGTGAAACCGTCGAGGTCTCGGTCCCTGTCGAGGTGCGGAAGGTTTCCGCCGACCAGCAGGCCTATGCGCTCGACGCGGCGAAGGCCGGGGCTGACGCCAGCTTCGGTTCCTCCGGCGGGCCGCGGTACAACGCCTCTTTCGAAGTGGTCGAAACCATAACCGGCAACCATACAGGCAACCGGCTGGAGAACGTCTCAATCTCGAGGAAACATGTCGAGTTCACGGGGTACGTCAAGGTGGCGGACCCATGCGTCGAGCTTCACCGCTCGTTCGAGGAGAAAGAGAACCGGCTCGTGATGAACGTCTCGACCTCCTCTGGCAGCGGTTTCTGCACGCAGGTAGTGGCGATGAAGAAGTACCGCTTCAGCCTGGAATCCACCGACTCGATCTTGCTGGAAGTGGTCCACAGCGGCGAGAAAGTGCGAACGATCAGCACCCGGGTGTCGCACCCCGACGGCGAGAAGATGGAGCAGCCCTTCTACGGCTTCCTGTTCGATATCGCGGAGATTATCGGGAGCCTGCTCGGCTAGCTCCCGGTTTCTTAAGCACGGCTCCCGCTTTAATCCGTATGACTATGAGACGACTTGCAGTTGTTTTCGCACTCGCCGCGTTCGTGGCGGCGGGAGCGGCCCAGCCGGAGCTGCCGGAGGAGCGTGGACCGGAGATGGCGCAGGGCCAGCAGGATCCTGACGCACCGGTGCAGAAGAACCTCTCAGGCAACGAGACCGGTAACGCGACAAGAGGTCCGGCGAACGTCCCGGAGCCTCAGCAGGGCAGGACGGCGCAGTTCAATGCGCGCCTGATGACCGCTATCAAGACGGTCGAGGTACTGGCGGAGATCGCGCCGAGCGATAACTCTGAAAGAAGGCTGAACACGGCGCTGTCCATCCTGAGAAGCGTGCAGGAGGACACCGACACCGAGAGCCTCGGGCCCGGTAACCGGACCGAGCCAGAGATGAACGAGACTGGGGAAGAGAACGAGACCCAGGAACCGGAGCGGCGAGGACCGCCGGAAGACCGCGGGCCTTCACAGAACGGTAACCGTCCCGGTTTCGTGAACCAGTTGCTTGGCGGCTTGTTCGGCTAGAAACCCCTTCCTTCTTTTTTCTTTCTCTATAACCAGCCCTTATGGTCGAGGAACCCGAGGAGTTCTACTCCAGCGGCGCGGAGAAGTTCGACGAGAGGCACAGCATAGATAACATGCCGCAGGAGTACATCGACCTGCTGGACAGGTTCGTGGAACTCGTCGATAGCGGAAGGGTTCTCGACGCAGGATGCGGGCCAGGCAGAGACACGGACTATTTCTCCCGGAACGGGCTGGAGGCAGTCGGAGTGGACCTGGCGGAAGGGATGCTGGGCCAGACTGAGGACAAACGTGGCGAGTTCCACAGGATGGATGTGCGCGACCTAGAATTCTCCGACGGCGATTTTGAAGGCGTATGGTGTAACACCGTACTGCATTTCTTCCCGAGAGACGAGATGGAGGACGTCGTCTCCGAACTTTCGAGAGTCACGCAGGAAAACGGTATCATCTTCGTCAGCTTCAAGCTGGGCGACGAGACCATCGAGCGAGAGGCGTTCGGTAGCTCAGTCGAACAGCACCTGGTGCCGAGAGCGTTCGCGCTGAATCTCTGCCAAGACCAAGGCGAGATAATCGAGACCGCAGAGGGGGAAACTCCAAGCGGCTTCAAAGTATTCTCCGTCTTCTTCAGGAACGGCGGCATTTAACGAAATTTAACAGGTTTTCCCGGACGTTGAACGGTGATGAACCGTTATTTAACGGCGTTAAACGTTCTTTCACGGATACGCCATATAAGGGTCGTTTTTCTATCTCCGGGTAAGATGATGAAATCGACACACGCGACGACGGCATTCGCAGTCGCGCTGTTGTTCGCAGGATTTATTTCACCTGCAGCAGCGCAACCCACGAACGCACAGGCGCAGGTGGATGCGCAGGCCTCCGCACAGGCCAAAAGTAACAGTTTTGGACAGATAATGAGCCAGCTCCAGTCCATCCAGGAGCGGCTGACAGCCATCGAGAACAGGCTCTCCAGCCTCGAAGCCCAAGTAAACGCCCAGGGTGAGGCAGAGGCTGAAGCCTCTCAGAACGGGCAGAGAGGCCCTCCAGAGCACGCCGGCCCGGGGAACCGCGGCAGGCCTGAAGACGCTCGGGGAGGGAACGGCGCTGTGGTCAACCACTCCGTAATGGTTGAAGACGGCAAGAAGACCATCAGGCACGAGGTC
>JBDGSF010000073.1:0-15262 GCA_042217675.1 Candidatus Nanohaloarchaea archaeon
CCAGCTTCTACGCTGTCAGCTCTATTGAAAGTAGTTCCATTCTGTCGGACTGTTCTGCTAGTTTTTTGTTTTCCTCGCAGATCTGGGAGGAGTTCTGGATTTTTCTAGAAGCGGTTTCAAGTCGTTGTTTGTATTGATGTAGGTCTTCCATTGGTGCGGGTCACGTGATTTACGTGCTATAGTCGTGTGCGCGACCCCCTTAAAAACCGCGAATCGGAATCTCTCCGGGCAGAAAGTTGCCCGATTATGAGTATAAGCAGTTGTGCGGGGGACAAGATTCGAACTTGCGAACGGCTAACCGACAGGATCCTAAATCCTGCGCCTTTGACCACTTGGCTACCCCCGCGTACGTGGTATATTTAGTTCAATGGTTAAGGCTTTTAAGTTGTCCTGTAGAGGGTTTCTGCGGTATGGATTTAAACCTGTGGCACGGCATTTCTTTTTGAGGGGGTTCTGGAGAGTTGATTGAAGAAGAAGGCCTTGAAATTTTCTGGAACGGGAATGCCTCAGTTAGGATAGAGGATAATGGTTTTACTGTGGCTGTCGATCCTTTCAGGGAGGCCTTCACGGATTTTGAGGCAGATATTGTTCTTGTTACGCATCAGGACTCCGAGCATTTTGATTTGGAGGCTATCGATGAGGTTTCTTATCCTCGTACGGTATTGTTGCTCCCGGAGTCGATGAGAGATGTTGAAACCCCTGTAAATGATGTTGAATACATTGGTGAGGAGGAAGTAGTTGATATTTACAACGTGGAGATTGAAGGGGTGCCGATGAGCAACGAGTACCATGAGAGAGGTCAAGGCCTCGGATACCGTTTTGTAATGGATTCTACCAGTTTCTATATAGCTGGGGACACAGGTATCTTCGACGGGGTGCTGGAGTTGGAGAACCGTGTTGACTACGCTTTTCTGCCTGTGGAAGGAGAACACAGCATGGATGTCAGTGAGGCCTCTAAGATGGCTGCCAAGGTGAAGCCGTCAGTGACTGTTCCGTATCACTACAGTGAAGAGGATGTAGACTTGAGAAGTTTCAAGACAGAGCTGAAGAGAAGAAGCCTCAGTACAGAGATAATGGAGCCGGAGAAAGAATAAAAAGGGGAAAGAGAGGCGTTCTATGTTCAGAGCAGTTTCATGAACAGGTCGGCGAAGAAGATCTTCACTTTTGTCCATGTGTTGTTGGCCTGATATCTTATCTTGTCGTTGTTGATCGCTTTCTTCATCTCTGATACAGGGTTTTCTGATTCAACTACTTTCTCCACTACATCTGTAGAGGTCCAGACTTCGATATCGGGGCTTTCAAGCGCTGAATCATTGATCTGTTCCACTTTCAGGCCGTCCATCTTCACGCTGATGTTGAAGGAGTTGTTCTGGCCCTGGTTAACGTAGATGTTGATGTCCTGGTCGCCGATAAGGTTCTGTATCCATCCAGGAAGTTCACTGGTGTAATTGTTTATAGTGTTCTCGTACTTCGTCAAATTGGCCTGTTGAACCTGCTCCTGGCTGAAGGACTGAGCCGCGGTGACCCCGGTCAGGCCTACTACAAGGACTGCAAGTAATACTTTCTTCTTCATACTTACAGTTTGACGATGCAGCTTTATTTATGGATTGCTATTTTACTGTAACGCTTTTCGCGAGATTTCTGGGTTTATCAGGGTTATGACCCTTCTTTACCGCGGTTCTGTACGCAAGCAACTGGAACAACGCTACCTCAAGGATCTCACTGTTCTCATCCTCAGGAATCCTCAGGAAGTACTTGAAGTTGCCGTGGTTCTCTCTTCCAACCCCGATAATGTCGGCTCCACGTGACTCGGCCTCCTTCGCATTTGAGAAGATATCTTCCAGGCCCTTCTCGTGCATGAACGCGACTACAGGAGTACCTTCCTCCACGAGAGCGATGGTGCCGTGCTTGAACTCCCCGCCGGGGAAGGCCTCGGAGTGGATGTATGAAAGCTCTTTAAGCTTCAGTGATGATTCCTTTGCAACTTCAAAGCCTTTTTCTCTTCCGATGAAGTAGACGTGTTCTTTCTCAAGGAGATAGTCGGAGATCTCTTCCACGGACTCTCTGTTATCCCTGAGAACGTTCTCTATACGGTCAGCGGTCTCGATCAGGCTGTTCCTTGCTGATTCCAGCCCTGTATTTACTGTTTCCGCGATAAGCTTGATAACCGCGAGCTGGGCGGTGAAGGCCTTGGTTGATGCGACACCTATCTCAGGCCCTGCGTTTATGTACAGGGCCTGTTCTGATTTCCTGGCCAGGGTTGAACCCACTACATTTACGATTGAAAGTACCGGTGCGTCCACTTCTTCAAGCATTGAGAGAAGATCTGCGGTCTCTCCTGACTGGCTGAACGCTATCACAAGGTCTTCTTCCTCTACGTGGTGGTTCCAGTACTCCATCTCGTGGCTCTGTTCCGAGACCACGTCGAATCCTGCGTTTCTGAGGTACCGGGCTCCGAGATCTGCCGCGTAACTCGAGGTTCCACATCCGGTGAGATACACTGTCTCGGCTTCTTCAATCATCTCTACAGCCTTTTCTACATCGCTTCTGTCCTGGAAAGCTGCCTTTTTGACGGTATCCGGTTGTTCCTTGATCTCTTTCTGCATGAAGTGGTCGTGTCCTTCCTTCGAGGCCTCTTCTGCATCCCAGTCGATGTGGGTGATGTCTCTTTCAACTTGCTCGCCTCTGTTCTTTATACTGTACTCGTTGTCCTGTATCCTGAGAATGTCGCCGTCCTCAAGGAATACGGCTTTATCTGTGTATTCGAGGAAAGGCGTTACGTCGGAGGCCAGAAAGTATTCGTTCTCCATCACTCCTAGCACCAGAGGAGAGCTTTCCTTGAAGGCAGCCATCTCACCGGTCTTTTTAACTGCGACAACTGCGTAAGATCCTTCCAGAAGTTCAACAGTCTTCTCTACGGCCTTGTAGAAATCATCTGTCTCGGCCTCCATTCTCTCAATAAGCCGGGGAATAACTTCTGTATCTGTCTCTGACCGGAACTCCTGGTCTTGAAGATAGTTTTCTTTAAGCTCCCGGTAGTTGTCTATGATTCCGTTGTGCACAACTGCTATATCTCCCGAAGAACTTCTATGAGGGTGAGCGTTTTCATCTGTTACTCCTCCATGTGTGGCCCACCGGGTATGGCCTATACCTGCGCCTTCTCCGAAGTCCTCGCTGGCGAAATCTATGGCCTCATCGATCGTGCCTGTTCCTTTCTCCACTTTTACTGAAGGGTTGCCGACGGTTGCGATCCCTGCTGAGTCGTAACCTCGGTACTCCAGCTTCTTGAGGCCTTCAAAAATTTTTCTTCCTGTATCTTCTTCGCCATAGTATCCGACTATTCCACACATAACTACACCAATGATTTACTTAATCAATCCTTTTAAAGAGTTGCTCTACCCGGCGAGTACCGGTAAAAGAGAGGTTTTAACTCGAACTGTTTAGAACTGTTCGAAACGACAGGGTTTAAAAGTGAGACACCGAAACCGGTAAAAAAGAAATTGTACCAGTGAAATAATGATTGAAATGGCGCGTGTAGTGAAGAACGGTAGATCGGTCAAAGGAAAGGAACTTGATCAGGAAATGATCAAGGCCTTAAACGATGAAACCAGGAAGGAAATACTGGAGAAAATAGGCGACAAAGAAGCCTATCCATCGCAGGTAGCCAAAGAACTTGGAATCAGTAAACAGAAAGCATACTACCACTTCAACCAGCTGGAAGACGCAGGACTGATTGAAGAAGCCCGCAGCGAAGAAAAATCCGGAGGGACAGCGACATTCTACAGGTTAAAATCCAAGGCCTTCTACCTACTGCTCTCTGAAATAAAAGAAGGAATACCTGTCCAGGAGCTATCGGAAAAAGCCTCAGGATTCCTTGAACCTCTTGTCCAGGAAGGGGAACTTAATGGAAAGATTGTTGCCGGATCACCGGATCAGCACGGACCTGACCAGGTGAGAGCTCGAGACGGTCATCTTGCAGGGGAAATCGGCCTGGAAATAGGAAGATACTGCAACTCCAACAAAAGGAACATCTCACTGGACACCGAGATCTTCAGAAACGAAAACTTTGAGGAAAACATGGTTCTTGTGGGAGGAATCCTGACCAACACCGTCACGGAAAAGTTCAACGACGAATTCCCGGCACACTTCACAGGAAAAGAGTTCCCGTACCACGAAATCTCTACACCGGAATCAACGTACAGCGAGGCCTCAATAGGGGTCGTCGCAAAAACCTCACATCCAGAAGATTCGGGCAAGGCATTGTTCCTGGTTGCAGGAATCAGGAATCAGGGGACGGAGGCCGCGGTCAGAGCCTTCAAAAACCTGGAAGACATAACAGAAGAATACAGCGGGGGAGATTACTATAAAATTGTCAGAGGCCTTGACATGGACGGCGACGGCGAAGTAGACGACTACGAAGTGGTAGAATGAAGGCCTTTTCTCTCCAGAGGTAACGCTGTATGAAGGACTGGAAGGTATTCCAGACAGACGTTCTGGACCTCCTCAGGCAGTACGAAGGGTTTTTCGACTTTTTCGAGAGAATCGGCAGCCTGAGAGATAATTCAAGGCCTGACGCATTTGCAAGAATCTCCCGCGAAGACAAGAAAGAGGTCTGGGTGATCGACGCCAAGAACAAGGCAGAAATCAGCGATGAAGACATCAACCGTATGAACAAGTACGTTGAAATGGCGAGGAACGATCCAATAGATATAGGCCTTGAACTTTCGGAGCTTTCGGAGTACAGTTTCAGAGGTATTTTTGTCACCAAGAGAGGCGATGTAGATCTAAAGGAATACGAACAGTTAAAGTTTTCACAGTTGCACCAGTTCCTCCAGAAGGAACTTGTCTATACCGAGACAGAGAAAGTCATCAGAGATATCGCAAAGATGGCGGAACGGGAACAGTTAAGTCATAGTGAGGCCCGGCTTCTATTCAGATCGATGAAGCCTTTCGAGAAGAACATAGAGAAAGCAATGGAGGAACTTGAGAGAATTGAGAGAAAATACGTAGGGATTGAATTGAAGAAGCCGCCTCTCAGCAGCTTTGACTTCTCGGTACCTGTTGACGCAGTCCTTATACATGAGGAAAGAGAGAAAGCATTTCTATTCGATATTCCTTACACGGGAAAAGGCCTGGAGAACGCCGAAGAGAAGGTTGAAGAGGTCAAGAAGAGGATGAAGGAAGGCCTCGACAAGGAACTTTACTACGCAGCAGTCGATACCTCGGGGGAGAAAACCGGTCGATTCATATACAGTATAGACCAGATCGAATCCGAGATACAGGAAACCGCTGGAATTGTGTCTCCAGAGGATGTCGTCGAGATTTTCTCGCCGAAGATACCTGTTGAACGTGAATACACTGACTCAGGTATAGTGGTGAGAGGTAGGGAAGGCCTGGAGTTCCTTCTCAAAGTCGAAACCCGGGACGACGTAAATTACTCGGTTACTGCCCGGATTCCTGAAATAACGGCCTCAAGGATACGGGATAACTCCATGAACGCAAGGAAGGAGCTTGGAAGTATTGAGGGAAGAAGGTTTTCCCACGAGTTCTCTGTAAACCCTGATCTTTCAGTCTCGTATAAAGACACCAGTGAAAGCTGGAGCAGCTACCGCGACACCGTAAGAAGCATTTATGGGTCAGCTCTGAACCCTGTTCTGAGCAAACAGGTAAAGAAAATGGTGTAGAACCGCTTCACGGCCTTACTTGTGGGTGTAGTAATACCTGTTACCGGTATCATGCCGGACGAACCCAAATCTCTCGAACTGAACAATCTCTCCCTCCTCGATATCCGATGGTTCCAGAAGGCCTTCCTTTACCTCTCCGTTCGGCATCTTTACCTCTGCTTTTTCCGCAGTTACCGGAACCCAGTGGATGATGTCCGCGTCTTTATCTAAAGCTACGGTGTGGTCGCCTTCCCTGTACTCCGCTTCTCCATCTTCTAGTTCGATGTTGCAGAGGCCTTTAAGCCTCAGGAATCCGTTTTGAAGGTCCTGCCGGTCGATGTATACCTCAAGTTCTCCGTCTCTTCCTAAAGGTGGTGAACGTGTTCCTCTTTCCGGGTGTTCCGGGTGTACACGCATGTCTGCTTCCAGGTCTTCCGGTGCGTCTTCGATCGTGATCTTGATGGGGTCTTCCACGAAGAAGTAGCGGTCCGCGTCGTCATCTATCACACGAGTATTGAATGTTTCAAGCGTCTCTACAGAGGCCTCTATGTCGCTATCGGTTACACCCATGTCCAGGAAGAACTCTTTGATGGCTTCAGGCTGGAACCCTCTCTTTCTCAGCGCTCTCAGGGTTCCGCATTGGGGATCGTCCCATCCTTCAAGTTCTCCGTTTTCAATCATCTCTGCCATCGATGAAGTGGACATTGGTGCTTCAAAGCCTGAGACCTTTATGCGGCCCCAGTGCCTGACATTCGGGTACTCCCAGTCAAAGTATTTGTACACGTATTTCTGTCTTTCCACGGAGTCGGAGAGGTCTTTTCCCCGGAAGATATGGGTGGTTCCCATCAGGTGGTCCTCGATTGCTCCTGCGAAATCCAGTGTAGGGTAGACTCTGTACTCGTTTCCGGTTCGCGGGTGATCCGCGTCTTCTATTATTCTGAAGAAGAAAAAGTCTCTGATAGCCGGGTTCTTGTGATCAAGATCGGTCTTCAGCTTGAGAGCGGCCTCACCTTCCTCTATCTCGCCGTTACGCATATCCTTCCAACGCTTCATGTTTTCTTCAGGTGTCCGGCTTCGGTGCTCGCAGGCCTCTCCTTTCTCCTTCAGCTCTTTAGCTTTCTCGTGAGGGCATTCACATACGTAGGCCTTACCCATTTCAATCAGTTTCTCCGCATGCGCAATGTACTTGTCAAAGTGATCCGAGGAGTAAACTACTTCGTCTACCTCATAGCCAAGCCAGTCGTAATCCTCCTTGTACATTTCGTAGGCGTCTTCCAAAGGCCTCTTCGTCTCTGGATCTGTGTCGTCGAATCTCAGTACTAGTTCTCCATCGTATTTCTTCTTGAGCTCTCCGTTTATCACCATTCCGCGTACGCTGCCCAAGTGTGCCGGGCCGTTAGGGTTGGGTGCGAAACGTACTTTTACACCGTCTTCAGTGTCCTCAAGATCAGGTATAGGGTCCTCCTCTTCGTCTTCGTCCTCGAATTCGTATTCCTGTATTTCTTCTTTCTGTTCCTCTAGGCTGAGCTGGTTTACCTGGCTGCTGACTTTTCCCGCAACTTCCTGTACGGTTTCAGGGTCTTCATCCACTTCCTGCATCAACTGTCCTATAACTGCTCCAGGGTTGCATTCTCCGTCGTATTCAACTGCGTTCTTCAACGCGTATTTCCGCGCCAGGTCTTCCAGTTCCATACTGAAAAGAAGGTGGTTTAGATTAAAAAAGGGTTATACCTTGCCTCTCTACTAATTTCCGGTATATTCTATCAGGACGAAGAAGCTGGCGAGCTAGCTCCGGGCATCTGAAATCTCTATAAATCTTGCAACACGTATCCCAGATATGGAGACAGACAAATTCAAGGAAAGAAAAAGGCTTGAAGCTGAAGTAGAGAAGCTTGATAGAGATGTAGATGCCGCAATAGTAGAAGGCCTGTCGGATAAAATTGCCTTGAGAAGGCTTGGATTCAAGTCCAAAATCTTTCTCTCCGCTGAGAGAACTGTTGAGGATCTTGTAGAAGATGTTTCCAGAGGAGCAGATCGAGCGGTAATACTAACTGACTTCGATGAACCTGGTAAACAACAGCACAGGGAAATATCACAGGCCCTGAATCAGGAGATAGACGTTTTACATGACTCAAGGAAAGAGTTTGGAGCTTTACTTACCTCTTCAGGAAGAAGAACTATTGAAGCCGTCCACCCACTCCTTGAGGACCGTGATCGAAAATTTGTGGAGGCCCAGCTATCAGCACTTCACCTTGATTTCTGACTAGTCAGTGACAATAATAACTTTTTGGAGAGATTGTTCTACCATGAGAGATAAAGTAAGTTATGATCCTCTGGAAGTTGAAAGCGTGATAGATGATGCATATGCTCAAGCAGAGCAAATAGAGGTCTTCCAGGACGAGATAGAGGATGCAATTGAAATGGTTGAGACACTGCCCTATGCAGTAAACCGTTCGGGAGAATATACTGAAGAACAACTTAAAACCTCGCTCAAGGGCATATACAAGCTTGAAAACATAGAAGCAGCAATTCAGTCCGCTCCAGAGTTTTCGAATTCTAGAGAATGGAAGTATATAGATACAGTCAGACAGATAGAAGAAGACTTGGACCAATTAGCCTACCAGCCTGCATTTGAACACGGAGAACTTATCATTGATTCAGAAATCAGTCAATGAACTCTGATTCTGCTTCAAAGCCCGCGCGTTAAATCCTTTCTCATTCTTCAGATACGATGCAAAGGCCTCGTCAAAGCCGTGATGAGTGTAAACCTTCTCAGGCCCGACCTCCTCAACAAGCTCGACAAGTTCTTCAAAGTCGCAGTGATCGGAGAGCGGGAACGTCTTGTCGTAGCCTCCTCTATGCTTGAAAGCTTCCTGTGCCGCCCATCCAGAGAAACCAGCCTTCACACCGCCAACTTTCTCCACAAACCTGTTGAGGCCGTCGTTACGGGAGAAACGTGAAGGCCCGATAAATATCCCGTCTTCCTCAAGTAAATCCTTGTTCTCGTTGTAAGGCCTTGCCCTGAAGTCAAGATCTTCTCTAACCTCTTCAACTGTATCATTCATTTTCTTTACAGCGCCGTGAGCTACTATAGGCCTTTCAGTTGCCTCCTGTACAATATGCTGGATCTTCTGCGCTTTACCCAGCGAGTAGCCGAAGAGGAACAGAGGCCTGTCGGTATCCTGTACCCAGTCCGTTATCCTTGACTCTATTTCCTCCTGTTCAGGGAAACTGTATGCAGGAATGCCGTAAGTGGATTCCACCACGAGAACATCCGCAGATACAGGTTCGAATCCATTAATGTAGGCTCTGTCGCGTAAGGATACGTCGCCAGTGTACAGGTACTTCTTTTCCTCGCCGAACCTTACAGCGGTTGATCCAAGTATATGGCCTGAAGAGAACAGCTCGAAGTTTTCAGGTTCATGACTTTCAATTTCCTTATCTGTCCTTGCAGAGGCCAGTTTACGGGTAATCTCCGATGCCACAACTTTTGAGTCGCCTTTGTGGACATGATCCATATGTGCATGGGAGACAATGTTTATATCTCCGGAGGCCTTCCGTGAGTCAGCTACAACCTTGTTTTCCAGGTTGAAATGGATTCCGTCTTTCTCTCTTATCATGAGGTCTCCAGGTAAAGTTCCGCGGTTAAATGGTAAAAAGCTGGACTACCGCCGGCACCTGTTTTAAAGTTTCAGTTTGAAAACAGGTTTACATAGAAGGGGTCGTAGCTCAATCCGGGAGAGCGTCCGCCTCCAGATTACGTAATGGAGGAATGAGGCCTTTTGGCCGATGATTAATCCTTGAAGAGCATTCACTAGGAATGCTGTATGGTGATGGAACTTCCAGAAGTTCCGGAGATAGCGGAAGGTTGAGTGTTCAAATCACTCCGGCCCCAACCTTTTCTTTGAATTGTTTCTATCTAGAAGCTTATTCAGGAAAAGATATGAAAAAGAAGGATAGAAGAATTAACCCGCTTTACTGGGTTGTGTTAGTGGATGTCTCGTTGGCAGGTTCCTGATTCCTTGCTTCCTGAGCAGCTTCAATCGCCTGGTCAACGTTAATGACCATTGACTGTCCTGTCAGCGGCGACTGAGTTGGGAGGATAAGCTCTCCGTCCTGCGTCATGTAGTAGGTACGGGTCTGTGTCACCGTCTTGTTTCCTCTCTGCCCTACTGTTGTAATGTTAAACGTGTAGAGGCCGTGCTCTTCTCCAAAGCTGCTGGAGACGTTTACTTGATCTCCAACTATCTTGGTAACTCTATCGTGAGCCGCATTCTTGGATATCTGGTTCATTCCCATTCCTGCACTGGAAAGCCCTACTGCGACAAGCCCTATAAGAAGGCCTAGCAGAAGTCCCCCTGCGAACACTGAGTTTCGGGAGTAGCTTCCCAGTATCCCTCCTTTGGTTTCCTTCTCTATCTCCTGGAGGACGTCTTCCTCGGAGATATCTTCATCCGAGTTAATCTCTTCATCTACTCCCTCACCAATCTTCTGTTCAATGTATTCTTTCACGGTTTTGCGGTCTTTTTCTTCCTCTTCTCTTTTGAGAAGTTCTTCGTAGTCCAGATCCGCCGCTTCATCAATCTTCTCCTTCACTTCATCCACGGTGCCATCTAGGATCTCATCGTAATCTGTCATGTTAAGAAACTTGTATTAAAACCCTTTTAAAAATTTAGCAGGCGTCCGGCATCAATTCTCCGGTTTCCTGACGATACCGCTCTAGTTGAAGAGAGGAGGCCTTTCTTTGAATAAGTATTTACAGGTTGAGGAGAATCAGGAAGTATGAGAAAAATTACTGTGATAGGAGGCGGGGTGGCAGGCCTTCAGGCAGCTACCATTACTTCAAAAGCTGGAGAAGATACTCTGGTGCTGGACTCGGAAGAATCTCTGGTTTTGAACACATCTAACGTTCAGAACCTGATAGGCCATGAATCTATCTCAGGTCAGGAGATACTGGATAGCGGTAGAGACAAGATCAACGAGTTCGATGCAGAGCTTAGGGAAGAAAAAGTTGAAGAAGTAGAGAGGACTGAAGATGGCTTCAAGGTTTCAACAGGCGAAGAAAGTTATGAGACAGAGTACCTGATAGTTGCATCGGCAGGGATCCTGGACTATCTTGAGAACCTGGATATAGAGTTCGAGGAAGGTAAAGAAGATCCCTACCTTATGGACAAACATATCAAAACCGATGAAGACAATAAGGCCTCTGAAGGGATCTATGCCGCTGGCCTTGCACGTTACTGGGTTCACCAGGTATCCTTCGCAATAGGAGATGGGACGAAGGCCGCTGTAAATCTTCTGAGCGAGGAGTACGGAGAGCCTTACCAGGATCACGACATGTAGCCTTTTCCCTTTTTTTCTTTGAAAGGCCTCTATAAACCTGCCATTTCATTTATAAGGTAATACTTCGTAATACTTTTCTGGTATGGCTTTATCACTTCAAGAGAAGGATGCTGAGGTATTGAAGAGAAAAGCTGAAGAAGACGAAAAAATTCCGGACTCGGTTGAGGAATATCTTGAACCCGTGGATGGGGAAAACGGTTTTTCGCTGATGAGAGTGGATGAATTTCCTGCCTCCCCCGCAATGTACAAGGCATTCATACAGTCTTACCAGGAAGGCCGGACTGCTCAGGTCTATCTGGATGAAACGGAGGGCAGCTATCAGACAGCCTATGTCAATGTGGATGATCCTGAAGTAGGTCAAGAGGGGCGCTGGGAGAAGAAGATAATGGAGATGCTCGAGAGATGAATTCAGTAATTATTTGAAGTTCTCTTCCTCAACTCTTTTTTATGAAGTTCAGAGTCGGCGCCCACGTAAGCATCTCGGGAGGAATGGATAAAGCAGTTGAAAGACAGGAAGAGATCGGAGGTAACTGCGGTCAGATATTCGCAGGATCTCCAAGAACCTGGAGCGTATCAGAATACGACGAAGAGGAAGGCCAGCAGTTCCAGGATCTCAGAGACGAGAAAGACCAGAACCCGTACGTGATTCACTCCACCTATCTGGTAAATCTTGCAACGCCGAAAGATGATCTTTTCGAGAAATCGTTGAACTGCCTGCAGAGTGAACTTGATGCCGCGAGCGCTTTAGGAGTCGAATACGTTGTATTCCATCCGGGAGCACATACCGGGAGCGGAAGAGATACAGGAGTAAAGAGGATTGCCGAAGGAATCGACGAACTGGACATACCGGAAAACGTCACCTTGCTGCTTGAAAATACGGCCGGAAAAGGTACAACCCTCGGAAGATCGATGGGCGAGCTCAGAGACATGATCAAACACGCGGACACGCCAGACGAGAAGATCGGAGTCTGCATCGACACATGCCACGCACACGCAGCAGGATACGATCTGAAAACCGAGGAAGGATTTGAGGATTTCCTCCAGGAAATCAAAGAGGATATAGGCCTGGAAAAGATCAAAGTTCTGCACCTCAACGACTCGAAGGATGAACGCGGGAGCGAGAAAGACAACCACCAGGACATCGGCTGCGGGAAGATCGGAGATGAAGGATTCTCCAACGTCGTCAACGCAGAGGAGTTTGAAGGCCTGCCTATGATCCTTGAAACACCGAGCGATGAAAGAGACGGATACAAGGAGAACCTGGAGAAGGTTCTGGAACTCAGAGAATAATGGAACCGCTGAAAGAAGACCAAAAGCTGAGGCCTTTAATTGAAGAGCACGGAGAGCTGGAACTGGAGGCTTTACAGGAGTACTGCCAGTCTCTATCTCTGGCGTTCGGTGGATTGAGTACCAAAGTCCTTTTAAGCTTCGTCCGACTTTAGTTTCTTGTACTGAAAATCGTTCTTGAATCGATTTTCTAGAAATTAGAGGCTAAATTAATGTCAAATATTCATAAAGATCAGAGAGTAGGCGTCTTCGTTGACGTTCAAAATATGTACTACAGCGCGAAAAATCTTTACAGCTCCAAAGTAGACTTTGAAAAGCTTCTTGATGCAGCAGTGATGAACAGGAAGCTTGTAAGGGCCTCAGCTTATGTTATCCAGGCTGACACGCCTGATGAAAGCAATTTCTTTGAAGCCCTTCGCAAGATTGGTTACGAAGTTGAGATCAAGGAACTTAAAGAGTTCTACGGCGGAGAAAAGAAAGGGGACTGGGATCTCGGCATGGCCGTCGATATGATACAGCAAGCCAAGAAACTGGATACTATTGTACTGGTTACAGGGGATGGAGATTTCTCGGTTCTCGTCGATCATCTCAAGTCCATGGGTTGTCGTGTGGAGGTAATGAGCTTCGGTAAGTCCTCCGCAAAGGAAATCAGAGAATCAGCCACCAACTTCATCGACATGGATGAAAACTCGAACAAGTTCCTTGTAGATTAGGTGAATTAATAAAGTGAAATCTGTAAACCAGATCTCAGCGGGAAAAGTACTGGACGAAGATCCTGTAACTGTATCACCTGATATGGCGGTATCCAAAATCAAGACAAGAATGGAGGAAAACGACTTGAGAGCAGTCCCTGTAGTAGACGAGAAAGACAATCTGAAGGGGGCTGTAGGGTACAGAGATATCATCAGGCATATCCAGTTCAATCCACAGAAAACAAAGGCAGACAAGGTAATGCATGAACCTCCAGGATTCGACGAAGAGGACTCTCTCGTCGACCTCGCAGAACTGAGGATCAACTCCGGCCGCAAAATGCTGGTACTGGAGGAAGGAGGAAAACTTGCCGGAAAAATCGATGACACAGAGTTCCGAGAGGCCTTTGCAGAAGCAGAGGAACTTGACGACACCAACACCAGAACCATAGGTTCAAACGAAGTAATCCGGGTATTTGAAGAAGACAGTATCGAAGAAGCCCGTCACAAGATGCTCGACAACAATATCTCCCGGCTGCCTGTACTTGACAACAACGGCAACCTGACAGGAATGGTCGACAGCACAGACATACTTCGGACTATCGTCCCTAAGGAGAGCCCTTCCCCTGGAGGGACTTCAGGCCCTACCGGAGAAGAGACAAAGATTGCAGGAGGAAACCAGAAGCTGAAGATGACGGATATCGATGTCAGCGAGATCATGGACCGAACCCCCTTGACGCATGAAGGCCATATGGAAGGCCTGGAAGCCGTGGAACTGATGAACGACCACGAAACCAGTCAGATCATAGTAACTGACGATGACTACCCTGTCAGTATTATAGCCGTCAAGGACTTCATCGACTATGTAGCTGATTTCACCACGAGAGACACGATCCTGGTTCAGATCACAGGCCTTGAAGTAGATGAGGAGAAGGCCATGGTTCACAACCAGATCGAGAAACAGTTCCGGGGAAGCATCGGTCGGAAAGTTGACAGACCTGAATCCCTCAACGTTCGAGTAAAGAAATCCGACAAAGACGGCAAGAAACACCGATACGAGTTCACTCTCAAGCTTGACTGCGAATACGGAATGATTACTTCTGAAGAGGAAGGATGGGAGATGAGAGATGTACTTGACAGAGCTCTTGAATCTATAGATGTTCAATTAAGAAAGAAGAAAGAGAGAAGACAGGAACACCGCTAATCTCCTTCTATCCTCTTCAATTCCACAATTTCAACATTTATTTTTTCTCCAAGTCTTCGGGAAAACTTTTCCTCACTGTAATTCCCTACCGCCAGGATACGGGCCTCTGAATTCTCTATACTTAATGAGATTAGATCTTCGCCGAAGAAGGCCTCCGCTTCCATCTCGACTTTTTTCTTCACAGAGTAATGCTCATGGCTCTGGTAGGAAAGAAACATTACTGGAACAGATACAACAAACATGATGGTTATAGCCACAGTGATAACAGGTTTCAATTTTGCAGCTTCTTTCTTCTTGTAATAGGTATCAGGGCTAACTCCTAAGGCCTTGAAAGTCGCGAAGCCTGCCACAATAATGGACAGCGCGTTCTGCAGAGCTACAGATCCTGACTGAAGAGCCAGGTAGTAGTCCTGCATATTCAAACCTGCTCCTATAGCAGCGAGAGGCGGCACCAAAGCAATAGCAACAGCTACCCCGGCGATCTGGTCTCTGAGGCCTGTGGTAAATGTTAGAGCAGCGGCAGCTCCTACAAGCAGTGAAAGCATTAATGTAGGAAGGCCTGGTGAGATAATCATTTCAAGGACAGGTGTGCGAGAAATCGGTATGATAGTTAGAGCAGCTGTAGCAACTATAATTGATATCACTATACTCTCCAATCCAGCCTTGAGAGATTTCTTCATCAATCTCTTATCACCGACAGCAAGCGAAAGCGCTGAAGAGACAAACGGGGAAAGCATTGGTGCCAGCATCATTGCACCGATCACAACAATAACGTTGTTCATCGCGATTCCATAGGCAGCGATAGCCGATGACAAACCAATTAAACCCCATTGAGGCCTTGTGAAACCTGAGAACTCCTGAGCCTTGCTGTAAAGCTCTTCCTGCGAAAGCTCCGAGCTTGAACCTCTGGTTTCCTGGCCTTTCTCAATCAACGATTCCTGCTCAAGCACTCTTATAGAAAGCTCTCCTACTTCAACTCCTTCAACAGACTTAAGTTCCTCGGTCAGTTCATCGATATCCCCCGAATCTGCTGTAACTTTAAACTCTGTGAAGGCCTCATCATCTCTCTCAACTTC
>JBDGSF010000074.1:0-2815 GCA_042217675.1 Candidatus Nanohaloarchaea archaeon
TATGAAGGTATACACTAGAGGCACAGGAAGGCCTGAATACGCGGTTACAGGCCTTGTTCATGGGGATGAGCCTGCAGGTCGTCGAGCTATAGAGAAATTTCTCGAGGAAGATCACGAGTTCAGGAAACCTGTCAAGTTTGTAGTGGCGAACGAGAAAGCTGCTGAGCTCGGTGAGCGTTACGTCGACGATGATCTGAACAGGGTTTTTCCTGGCGACTCCGGCTCTGATTCTCATGAGAAACGTCTGGCCTCCAGAATTATGGAGGAAGTTGAAGGATTGAAGCTTCTAGACCTCCATACCACGAGGTCTTATCCGCAGCCGTTCGCAACTTTCTCCAATAAAAATGAGGTAACAGAGGATCTTCTCCGATCAGTTGGTGTTCCAAACGCGGTTCACTTCCCTGATGACAGCGGCACTCTAAATGAACAAGTGAACGGTTTAGTAGTAGAAACTGGGTTTCAGGGGACAGCAATGGCCGCGGAAAACGCACTGGGAGTTCTGAAAAACTTTCTGGCAGCGCAAAACGTGATAGATCTCGAATACGGGAGGTTAAGGCCTGAAATATTCAGGCACTTTGAAACAGTTGAAGGGAACTGGAGATTTACAGCCAGGAACTTCAGAAAAGTGAGGGAAGGAGAAATCTACGCACGTAAAGAGGATAAGGTCCTGAAAGCTGAGAAAGACTTCTACCCTGTTCTCATGTCTGGAAACGGATACAGCGATATGCTGGGCTTCAAGGCCAAGAAGACAGATACTTAAGAATCTGGTTCAAATCATTATCTATGCAAGACGGTGGCTGCTTTTGGCCCTGCAACTTTAGATAACTTCCAGCCAGCCGTTGAACTATTCATTTCTTCTATCGTTAAGTTCTCGTGGCGACGCTAGAAATCTTCGCTACCGCATTCCTTATTGAACTCTCTTTTTTACCTCCTAATAGCTCTATTTGTGCTCTTAGAACTTATCAAAAGGCCTTAAACTTATTTAAAACTTCTCTCCCAATTCTTGGCTACGTGATTAGATCTATGACTTCCGTTGACAAACGAACAGAGTTTGAACAGGGTGGACGTTTTTGGAAACCTGCAAAACCTTGAACTAGAAATACATGACAACCCGGAGGAAACCCTCGACCCGGCCGAAGTAGAACAGCTCCACGGCGTGGCCGACTCCGCATTCGACAAGGAAGGAGTGCCCGAGAAATCGGACACAGAGGATCATATTATAGGCCATGCCAATACTCTTGTGGCGGCAAAGGCCGACGATGAGTACATCGCGTTCTCCTCAACTTCAGATCTGGAGGATACTGTATACGAGGTAGGGATAGCGGTAACCGAGGAATTCCAGCAGAACGGGTTAGGAGGTCTTCTTCTTTCCCGGAGTCTGGATGAAGAAGTAGATGCCGAAGATATCTTCACCTATCGAACCCAGAATCCTTCAATGTATGGCCTTGCAGACAGCATGTTTGAAGTATTTCCTCAACCGGAAAAAGAGACGCCTGAACACCTGATCCGGAAAGTAGAGGACGTGGCAGACGCATTAGGGGCAGAAGAGATTGATGGCCATGTAGAGAAAGAGGCCTATGGAGAAGACTATGGCTCTATGTACGAGCAACTTCCTGAAGGCGAAACAAGAGATTTCCTTGAGGAAGATCTTGGGATGAGGCCTTACGAGGGAGATGCGGTTATCGTTGCGGCAGAGATAGATGAGGAACAGGTTGAGGATCAGTATCTCTCAGCTGTCGAAGAGGTAGAAAACCAGTACGGCCTTGAGGTGGAGGAGTCGCATAGATGAAAAGGAAGGAGCTTGATGAACTTACAGAACAGCTTGTCAGGCTTGAAACCGTTGAGGGAAACCAGAAGGCTTTTGAGGAGGCCTTCGATCTGATTGAGAGATATCTGAACGATTTCAAATTGGAAAGATTTGAGAAAGGAGGGAAAACCTCCATGCTGGTTAACTACCAGGATAAACCTGAGGTGCTTCTTCACGGCCATATAGATGTTGTTGAGGCCGATAAATCGCAGTTCAAACCGGAAAAATCTAACGGAAGAATCTATGGAAGAGGAGCTGCGGATATGAAGGCAGGAGTCGCTGCACTGGTGAAGACGATGGAAGATCTTTCCAGCGACAACGTAGGCCTACTCATTACCTCGGATGAAGAACTGGGCGGCTTCAAAGGAACAGGATACTTTGTGGAAAACTTTGAACTGCCTGAGTTCGTGATAAGCGCGGAGCCATGTCTTGAAAGATTTCCCTGTATAGTCACGGAGCAGAAAGGAGTTCTCCAGCTCCGACTAAGAGCTGAAGGAGATGAAGCGCATGCATCAACGCCTCAAGAAGGAGTCAACGCGGCTGAAAAACTTATAGAGAAATATCAGGGACTTAAGGCCTTCTTTCCTGAAGGGGAGTACACCACAACCCTCAATCTGAGCACTGTCGATGCAGGGAGCTCGACAAATAAAGTGCCTGGAACTGCTGAGGCGGAGGTAGATATAAGATACACGGAAGAATATACCGCTGATGAAGTTATAGAGGATGTTGAGTCTATACAAGGCCTGGAGTATGAAGTAATTGCCAGGGCGCCCATGATGAAGACTTCGCCTGATAACCGCTACGTCAACTCGCTTAGAGAGGCTGCTAAAGATTATGGAGAGGTATGTGTATCGAAGGAGAACTTTGCCAGCGATGCAAGATTCTTCACTGATAGAGGTGTTCCAGCGGTAACCATAGGGCCTTCAGGAGGAAACATTCATGGGGAAAATGAGTACGTTGAAACTCGGAGTATCTTCGAGTTCGCTGAAATCTTGAAAAGCTTTCTTC
>JBDGSF010000075.1:0-18545 GCA_042217675.1 Candidatus Nanohaloarchaea archaeon
ATGGGTGCGGGAGACACCTTCAGAGCGGCCTCAATTGAGCAATTAGAAGAACATGGAGAGAATCTCGATGTAAAAGTTATCTCACATGAGTATGAGTCAGATCCAGCAGCTGTAGGATACGACACTGTCGAACACGCGGAAAATGAAGATAAGGTAGCTCTCGTGGATACAGCTGGAAGATCGCATGCTGATCAGAACCTGATGAATGAACTGGATAAGATGATCAGGGTCAACGAACCGGATGTAACTTTTCTTGTGGTTGATGCACTGGCAGGAAACGATGTGCTTGAACAGGCGGAGGCCTACGAAGGAATGTTTGACGCAGTAATCGTTACAAAGATGGATGTAGACGAGAACGGCGGTGCAATAATCTCTATAAGCCAGCGATCAGGTAAACCTGTTGCCTTCATCGGAACCGGCCAGGGATACGAGGATCTGGAAGAATTTGATAAAGAAAGCTTTGTAGAAAGTATTCTGTAATAGAGAAAAGGCCTTCAATTTGTGACGGCTTTCTGTCTTTCAAGCCTGTCTTCCATGGATTTCTCAAGTTCCTGTAGCTTGGATTTGAGAGGAGCCATATCGTCTTCAAAGTCATCCATCCTGATTTGACGACTGTCTTTACTGGAGTTCTTCACTCTCTCCTTTCTCATCACGGATAACAGGTGGTTTACCTCTGCGACCAGTTGCTCGTACTCCTTCATTTCGGCCTCGATGTACGAAATTTCTTCCTCGAACTCTGATCTCAGCTCTTCAGTTACCTCTTCCTTAAGTTCGTCCTTCATCTGCTGCTTGTTAAGGCCGAACTTCCTCCTGACCGTGCGGTAAAACTTTTCCATCCCCATAAACAATTACCTGTACTTACTCATTACTCATAAAACTCTTTTAAGCTTTTTGAGAGTCTTCTGACTTTTCGTTCTGATCTTCCAGAGTACTTGGAACTATAACCCCGAGGTCACTGTACTGGCCTTCCTCGTAGAAACGAGCTGTAACCGCTCCCAGGGCAGCGTCGAATTCGTCAGCGCTCATTATGTTCTCTGTCTCAACTCCTAGAGATTCAAGGCCTTTATCACCGTGCACCGCAAGTTCGTCCGCAGTGATCTGGGGCTCGAAACGAATGAACTCGGGGCAGTCCGGGCCCAGTTCCTGGCGGCAGCCAGATTTCAGGGCCTCAAAACGTTTTACTTTCTCTCCTTCATGGGAGACAGGATTGAAGATATGGCCTTCTTCCTTAAGCTCTTCCTCTTTCTTGTTCAGCTCTTTCAGGCTTGTCTCATCACTTATATCAACGGCCAGTATCTCAGGCTGATGCCTGCCGAGAAGATCTATTATTTCTTCATTGGTTTCCACGCTGTAGGTCGAAAGCTCGTCTCCAAGAAAAGCCACGCCACAGTCCACTCCGGTTTCGTCCTTAAGTATAAGTCCTGCTATCATCCTTCTACCTTCACCTTCTTCAATTCCTTCTTGTTGAACTCCTTTAAAGACCGGTTCCTTGTCTTGGCCTCTGCCAGTTCCTTTCTCTCAACGAACTCTTCAAGCCCGATAAGAAAATCGTTCAAGGCCTTGTTGTAGTCACCTGGTTTCTCATAAAAGCTGAAGCTTCCGGCATCCCGGATCACGCTGATCTGAGGGCCTGGCTTCAAAGATCTGATGAACTCTATATCGGAGAACCTGTCTTTCTCGGCGTGTACTACCATTGAATGCTTGACAGGTTTCTTGATGCTGTAGTTCTCCATGTAATCCTTGAAAACGCTGTAATCAGGTAATTCAATATCCTTTGAGAATTCTTTAACGACTCTGTAATCTGCGAGTTCTGAGAAAAGAAACTTCTTGACCAGTTTAGGCTCGGATTTAGAAATTTTCTCTATAAGACGGTAAGCCAGTTCCGGAGGGCTTTTAACGAATTTTTCTCTGCTGCCTGTTGTTACAACGCCTACAACGTTCTCATTGTACTCCATTTTCTGCGCTATGCTGTTGCCCAGGTGATGTGATACCAGTACTGCATTTTTAACTTCCTCTTTGTCCAGTATCTCGCTCAAGCATTCTATCTCTCCCGTCCTGTCTTTCTCGCCGGATTCTGGTTGAAAAGCTATAGTTTTGTAGCTTCTGGAAAAGTATTTAATCTGATGCTTCCATAGCTCCGGGTTAAAGCCGCTGGGAAGAAATATTAACTGTATAGAGGACTTCTGATCGGACTCGAAAAAATGCATGTTCCTTCCTCCAATCCTCTTCAGCGGAAAATCCATGGTAAGACTGATATAACCTGAAAAACTTTTATTCCTTTAAACGAACAGACAATTCAATGCCTGAAAACGAAACCCTGGCATACGCCTTTATCTCGATTCTAGCCGCAACAACAGGATACCTTGCGTACCAGAGAACCGGAGAAATAGCAGCAGTATTCGTAATATTCGCCGTCTCCTGGATACTTTACCAGTTTACAGGCCTGGAAAAGATCTGGAACTTTCTCGGAACGTTCATCAACCCTACAGTAACGGCGTTCCTCGCCCTTCTGATAGGTACCTCATACTTCATCATGAGAGGCCACTTCTTCACGATCTCAATCCAGTTCGGCGTGGGAATAGCCCTGCTTGGAGCAGCTACAGGCCTCGTCATAGCCAAGTACTGGGAGATCGCTGACTGACCCTTCCAGTTTTAACCTTTCGCAGACAAAAAATCAACCATGTTCGACAGGATCAAGGAATCCGTACAGAAATTCTCCCGTAAAAATGTAGCGGACAAGGAAGCAGTCGAAGAACTGGTCAAAGACATACAGAGAGACCTGATCCAGGCCGACGTCGACGTAAGCCTGGTTTCAGACATCAGCGACGATATCAGAGAGAAGGCTCTGGAGGATGAAGTGCCTTCAGGCCTCACAAGAAAAGAACACGTACTCGAGATAGTATACAACCAGCTGGAAGATCTTCTCGGCGACGAAGCCGAGATAGAGATCGAACCACAGACAATACTACTGGCAGGCCTCTACGGAGCAGGTAAGTGTGTTGCCCCAGACTCTAAAGTACAGCTTTCTGATGGTAGGAGGGTTGCTGCTGAAGATCTTTACAGCGAGCTGAAGCCTTCGGGCGTGGAGGAACTTGAAGACGGTGAAAGATTTGAGGTTAAGGGCCTTGAGGTACCATCTTTTAATCCAGAGACTTTGGAGATAGAGGATAAACCTGTGGAGTACCTCTGGAGGCTAGAAAAGGATGAGGACCTGATTAAAGTAGGATTAAACGCTGGAAACGAACACAGCATAGAAGTAACTCCTGAACACCCGTTCTTCGTATTGGAAGATGGCGAGGTTGTGAAAAAGAGAGCGAATAAGTTAAGCACATCTGATCATATTGCAGTCCCCAGAGAACTGGATACGGGAGATGAGGTGGATTTACAAGGATTAATCAAAGATTCGCTGACTGATGATTTTCATTTCAAGAGTGAAGATCTTTCCAGAACTGTTAAGCAAGAGATTGAAGCTGAGTACGGCACTTTGAAGAAAGGATTCATTGAACTGGATTTGGACATCAAGTATCCATGGTTCACAAGACTCTTATCTGAGAAGAATGAGGTGCCTGTAGAGGTAGCGAGGGAACTCGAGTTAAGTACTGAGTCAGTAGGGAAGATTGTCCATAGAAACTCGAATTCCACTGAATTAAATATACCTGAAGATGAGAAGGGTTTTCTGGAGTTCCTTGGACTTCTACTCGCTGACGGATACATCAACGAGAGATACCTGGAGTTAAACAGTGGGGACGAGGAACTTATTGACAGGTGGCAGGAACTTTCACAGACTCTATTTGGTTTGAAAGCATCTAGAAATCAGGATAAAAGATCTGAAAGTCTGGAGTACTCCCGGATTTCTTCCAAGGCTCTTGTAGAATTGGTCTGCAATATTTTGAACTGTGAACCCGGAGCGAAGTCAGGTAGTATCTCTCTTCCAAATGAGTTACTGAGATTTGAGTCTGAGAAATTCACAGGATTCCTGAGAGCATACTTTGATTCTGACGGACATGCACAGGAAGGAAGATATGTCGAGATAGATACAAAGAGTGAAGAAATGGCTTCCCAACTTCGGACACTACTGCTTAGAAACAGCATCTTCTCCTCAAAATCCAGTAGAGAGATTGAGAACTCAAAATATTACAGAGTTACTATCTCTGGTAGAGACGCTACTAAATTTGCCGAGGAAATCGGATCGAAGCTTGAACGGAAACAGGAAAGACTTGAAAATTACAGAGAAATCCAGAAGTTCCAGGGATCAGGATCCAGCGAAATGATTCCTGTAGGCGCGGAACTTCAGAAACAGAGATTAAAGACATGCACATCGATATCAGAGATCCAGGAAAAGGTTAGTTCATACGGCAGGTATGAAAAGAAAGGTTCAATATCACGTAAGGCATTATACGAAGCAGTTAAGATCTTAGGCGAGGAATCTCGCGCAAGAAAAGTCATGCAGATCGCAGAAGGAAACACACGAAACCAGATACTAGAAAAAACAGGGTTTACAACCTCTGAATTTAATGGAGTAATTTCAGGCCTGAAGAAACACGGAAAACTCAGGGAAAATGGAAACGGAACCTATAAAGTCACTGAAGAGAGCGAACAAGCAGATATAGATCAACTAGAGAAGCTTTCAACTTCGGATGTAAACTGGGTGAAAGTCTCAAGCCTTGAAAGAACTCAGGAACATGAATATGTCTATGACCTAACAGTCAAAGACAACCACAGCTTCATATCAGAAAACACTATTGTACACAACACTACGACCGCAGGAAAATTAGCGGACTTCTACCGGAAAAGAGGCCTTAAACCTGGTCTTATTGCGGCGGATACTGACAGGCCGGCGGCTTACAACCAGTTGAAGCAGATTGCGGAAGACGTTGATGTAGAGTTCTACGGTGAGGAAGACGCTGAGGATCCTGTCAAAGTAGTTGAAAACGGTAAACAGGCCCTCAACGTTGATGTTCTTATCGTGGACTCTGCGGGACGTGACTCTCTGAACGAAGAGCTCAGTGAAGAGCTTTCTCAGATGGAGGAGGCCTTGCAGCCGGATGAAAAATACCTGGTTATGCCTGCGGATATTGGTCAATCTGCCAGGGAACAGGCAGAGCAGTTTGAAGAAGCTATCGGGATTACCGGGGTAATAGTTACGAAAATGGATTCCTCCGCTAAAGGTGGAGGCGCGCTCGTAGCATGCGAGCACTCCGGTGCACAGGTACAGTTCGTCGGTACAGGAGAACAGATGCAGGACCTGGAGCCTTATGATCCTGTAGACTTTGTCTCTCAGATGATCGGGCAGCCGGATCTTGAATCCCTGCTGGAAAAGATTGAGGAGATGGATACAGATCCTGAGGCCCTCCTGGAAGGGGATTTCACGCTGGAGGATTTCCAGGATCAGATGAGTCAGGTGACTGATACAGGTATGATGGAGGAGATGTTCCAGCAGCTTCCGATCGGAGGATCGCAAATCCCTGACAATATCTCGAACATGACGGAGGAAAAGATTCAGAGCTACTCCACTATAATGAACTCGATGACTGATGAAGAGAAGAAGGATCCTTCAATCATCAAGAGAGGCCGTATAGAGAGAATAGCGGAAGGCTCAGGTAAAACCGAGAGAGAAGTAAGAGACCTGTTGAAGCACTACCGCCAGACCAAGAACATGATGGACAAGTTCGACAAGAAATCGCTGAAAAGAGGAAACATGCAGGACATGATGCAGAACCTGGGATTCTAAGGCCTTAACTCTTTCTTCTTAACCTGTTCTCTTATCTTCTCTATCTCTTCATCGTCGTAGAACTTTCTCTTACCCAGTCTTCTCTCGATCATCTCCTCTTTCTCAAGGTACTCCTGCTGGACCTCTTCGTCAAGCATGGAGAGCCGGGCGTAAGCTGTTTCTGATGAGACAACAACGCTCTCAAAAACTGTCAACCATTTAGAAGGAATCCTGTAATCAATGCTGGAGAGAACTCTAGTCGCTCCTAGAGAAGCCAACAACATCTTCTTCCTGAACTTCTGTTTCAGTTCTCTCGCATCTTCCATAGCATATCATCCTTTCCCCCTCTCCCCCAGAAACAGATTCTGATCCAGGCCTAATATAAATTACGTCACCACTCCAGATAATATACAGATGATAACCGTAGTATCTGACTCCCACATCCCCACCAGAGCGGACAAGATACCGGAGGAATTCCGGGAGAAAATGAAGGCCTCTGATCTAATTGTACACGCAGGAGACTTCGCTGAAAAACCGGTGTACAACGGGATAGACGAGTACGGCGAACTTGTAGCGGTGAAGGGAAACTGCGACTTCTTCGATCTACCGAACTCCGATACCTTTGAGAGAGAAGGCCTCAAGTTCGGAGTCTACCACGGTACAGGGATCACTCCTCGTGGAGACCCGGAGACCCTTGCAAAGATAGCAAGAGAGGAGCTTGAAGTACATGTACTTATCCACGGCCACTCACACCAGGAAGACATGACTGAGGAAGACGGAGTAATACTTCTCAACCCGGGAAGCTGCACAGGAGTAGGAGGCGGAACCGCAAGACCTGGAAACCCAACAATGATGGAACTCGAATTCAAAGATGGAGAACTTGAGGCCCGGATAATAGAAAAAGAAGATAGCGAGTTATCGGTAAAGGAGTCACGAACCTTTGAAGTGGAAACGCGGTAGGCCATAAAAGATTCCTGTTCTCAAAACTTCCTATGAATCTACAAACAGTAAGCGATAAAGCAGAGGCCATTCTCGAAAACGAAGATCTATGTGACCACTGCCTGGGAAGACAGTTCGCACAGCTAGGTCACGGCCTGGAGAACTGGGAGAGAGGGGCAATCATCAGGGAAAAAGACCTCAAGGAGCTTGATGAAGACTCATTTGTAAGGGAAAATATTCCCGAAGACGCAGAGTACGGAAAAGGTTCCAGGGAATGCGAGCTCTGCGGAAACATCTTTGGAGAATTAGATCGGTACACGGATATGGTTATCGACTCCTTCGAAAGATACGAACTGGACACTTTTTTAGTTGGTATAAGGCCTCCAGAGGACGCCTTCCAGAACGAGGAGAACCTTTGGGAAGAGTACGGAGTTGAATGGACAGAACCGTTGAAGACCGAGCTCTCCCGTTTAATAGGGAAGAGGATCGAGGAAAGAACAGGCCTCAAGGTTGACTTTGACCGCGCTGACATCATGGCAGTGGTCGATATGCGTGAAGGAAAAGAACGTGTAGAGCTTCAGGTGAACTCGCTGTTGATCTACGGCCAGTACAACAAGTACTCCCGGGAAATCCCGCAGACAGAGTGGCACTGCAGGAACTGCCGAGGATCGGGATGCGAGGAATGTGACTGGACCGGCAAGCAGTACATGACAAGCGTACAGGAGGAGATACAGCCGCCGTTCCTCAGAGAGTCAAAGGCCATCGAGGCCAAGTTCCACGGCAACGGGAGAGAGGACGTCGATGCAAAATGCCTTGGAAAGCGAGAGTTCGTGCTTGAACTTGTAGAACCTATAAACCGTGATCTTGATCTGGAGGCCTTGCAGGAAGAGGTTAACAGCTCGACGGATAAAGTTGAGATATTTGAAACACAGTGGACGTATAAAGACAAGGTTGAGGAGATCAAGCAGACACGTACAGAAAAGGAGTACCGTGCGAAAGTAGAACTCTCTGAAGACATCAACGAAGAAGACCTTGAAAAATTGAAACAGCTGGAAGGAACTATAGAACAGAGAACCCCGGAGAGAGTAGAGCACCGTAGAGCTGACAAGGTAAGGAAGAGAGAGGTCTACAGCGTAGAGGCCCAGAAACAGGATGAAGAAGTTATCGAGCTAAAAGTAAAAGCTGAAGCCGGGACATACATCAAGGAGATGATCTCAGGAGATAACGGAAGAACCGAGCCCAGCGTTTCAGGCCTTCTCGGCGTCGACGCGGAATGCAGTCAGCTGGATGTTACCTGGGTGGAGAAAGTAGGTAACGAGTAAGGCCTTCTACAGCCACCTGTTTAAAAAGTTTTAACTTCTGAGTTTCGTATATAACGAGGTAAAAAATTGATGGCAGAGAAATCCAGAGGAGCACTTCACGGCTCGAGAAAAAAGTTCAAGCGGGATCAGGGAGATAAAACCAAGGTAAATGATTACTTGAAACAGTTTGAAGAAGGAGAGAAGGCCTTGATCAAGGTTGATCCCTCGGTGCAGGATGGACGGCCTCACGCCCGTTTCCACGGAACCACTGTAGAAGTAACCGGTGAAAGAGGAGACTCCTACGAGGTAAAGTTCAATGATGGAGGCCAGGAGAAAACCCTTTACATCCCTCCCGTACATCTCCAGAAGCTGGAGGATTGATTCAAATGGAGATTAAAGACGAAGAACATGTCTTCCCTGTGGAGGCCTTACAGGCCTTGGAGGATAGAGATGAAGAAGATCTTTCACATGAGCAGAAGATTGCACTGGAGAATCTTTCCCGCCACGTAAAGGTAGAGGACCTTGAAACGCTGGAGGAGCTCTACGGAGAACTTGACGAAGTTGAAGACCTGAAGGACAAGCATATCTACAAGCTTCTTGAAGTAGTACCTCAGCATGAGTCAACGGTTAGAGCGGTTTTCTCCAAGGAAAGAGTTAAACTGGATGACTCTCAGGTAGAGCAGATTCTGGAGATATGCCAGAGTATTGAGACTGAGTCCTGAAAAAGGGGGCATCCTTTTAACAACTTGATTACCTTTAATACATTACCAGAGGGTTTTCCGCCCTTTGAACAGATTTTCAATGGAGGATAAAAACCAATGGCAGAAAAAGACGAATACATCAGAGTACTGGACTTCCTTGAGCACGGTAAAGCAGGACAGAAAGATGAACCAACAGCTCAGGGAATAGGCACGGAAAACTACAACCTTCTAGAGGTAGTAATGCGAGATGAAGAAAGGCCTAAAGGAGGCGAAGAACTCTACATAGGAGAAGGAGAAAGAGACAGAGTCCAGTACATAAAACAGAAAATAACGTACGACGACCTGACAGCCAGCGCCAAGTCAGAACTTAAATACGTCCTCCAAGAGCTTATCAACGAGAAAGAAGACGAATTCGTCGAATTCTTCAACGAGGCCACACCTGTCACTCCAAGAAGACACGCATTCGAACTTCTTCCAGGAATCGGAAGCAAACACATGCAGAAACTTCTGGATGAAAGAGACGAAGAAGAGTTCGAAAGCTTTGAAGACATAAAAGACAGGGTTCCATCACTCCCAGATCCCGTGGACACACTGGTCAAGAGAATAACAAACGAACTAAAAGGAGAACCCAAGAGAAACCTATTCGTAAGTTAAATGAACCCTCAAAGAGAACTTCAGAAACTAGGCGTCAAACCTGTAGAAGGCCAGAACTTTCTCAACTCCGAAAACACAGTAGAGGCCCTGGTAGAGGCCGGCGAAGTAGAAGACAAAGTTGTTCTCGAGATAGGAGCCGGCACAGGAGCAATAACCAGGAACCTGGCTGAAAAAGCCGAAAAAGTATACGCAGTAGAATCCGATACCACACTGGCAAGACACCTTGAAGGCCTTGAACTGGAGAACGTCGAAGTAGTCAACGAGGACATACTCAGCTACAAGATACCTGAAGAAGTGGATCGCTGCGTAGGGAACATCCCCTTCCAGATCTCCTCTAAAGTACTGGATTTACTGGCGAGAAAACAGATTCAGAGTTCTCTACTGGTACAGGAAGAACTGGCGGATAAAGCCGTTGCCGATCCAGGAGATTCCAACTATGGATTCTTCACGGTCAAGACCAGCTATTTTTTCGTACCTGTTAAACTAAACTCTGTCCCTGCCAGAAATTTCTATCCTTCACCCGAAGTAGATGCAGCAATACTGAAGCTTTACCCAAACAAGCAGAGGTTCAAGGTAAAAGACGAAGAAGAACTTCTCAAAGTCGCCAAGGCCTTATTCACTCACAAAAGGAAGAAGGTAAGAAACTCTTTCGTCGACTCAAGACACATACTGGGGATAGATAAGGAGAAGGCCAAACAGCTTAGAGACGATATACCTCACTCCGAAGACCGTGTAGTAAATCTGGACGTGAAGAAGATAAAAGATATAATGGAGTTCTACCTTGAGAACTTCTAAAACCATTGGAAGAGGTTTTTTAACACAGCTTCCTCAATACAACCTTGATGAAGAAGCTAACCCTTCTGACATTACTCGTTATAGCCATGATAGGTCTTTCCTCTGCACTCACCATAAACATCGATATATTTGACTTCGGAGAGAAAGAGAACCAGACAAACAAGACAGAGCCTCAGAACAATACCGATCCTACTCCAGGCCGCGACACCACAGTCAAGGAACAGGACAAGATAAACCCTGACCCTGGAAACATGGAGCAAGATCCTATCTCCGAAGAAGATAAACAAGGCCTTGTGAAGAGATTAACTACAGTTCTCCTCTCCTTCCTGTAACCTATTTATTTCTGAAGTAAGTAAAACATACATGCCCAAATGGATCTTCGTAACCGGAGGAGTACTCTCCGGTCTAGGCAAAGGCCTTGTCTCAGCAAGTCTCTCCAAACTTCTCCAGAACCGGAATCAGGAAGTTTTACCGGTGAAATGCGATGGCTACCTCAACGTGGATCCGGGGACGATGAACCCGCATGAACACGGCGAGGTATTCGTACTTGAGGACGGTACAGAGGTCGACATGGATTTCGGCCACTACGAACGCTTCCTTGGAATCAAGGGAAAAGGAGAATGGAACCTGACCTCGGGAAAGATCTTCCAGTCCGTCATAGAAAAAGAGAGAAACGGCGAATACCTGGGTAAAACCGTTCAAATGGTTCCACACGTCACCAACGAAATAAAAGACTCCTGGAGAGAGCTTGAAGAAGACGAAACCGATATCATAATAGTGGAGATAGGAGGAACCGTCGGCGACATGGAAAACCAGTTCTTCCTAGAATCCGCAAGACAGATAAGAGAGGAACTGCCTGAAGAAGACACCCTTCTGATCCATACAACACTGGTACCGTTCCTTGAGACAACCGGCGAACAGAAAACCAAACCCACCCAGCACTCCGTAAAATCACTGCGGGAGATAGGCCTTGACCCGGACATCATAGTAGGAAGAAGCAACGACAGGCTGTCCGAAAAAGCCCAGGAAAAAATATCGCTCTTCTGCAACGTAGAAAAACAGGACGTGATCTCAGATCCCAACCTGGAAACAGTATACGAACTACCGCTTCTATTCAAAAAACAGGGAATGGGAGAAAAAGTATCCGACAAGCTAGGCCTACCCAGCAGAGGAGAAGACATGAAGGACTGGGAAAACAGGGTCCGAAACCTCAAATCAGAACCACTGGCAAAAATAGGGATATACGGTAAATACACCGAAATGGATGACTCCTACGCATCTGTAGAAGAAGCACTGAAACACGCCGCCGCAGAACTAGGAGGATCAATAAAAACAGAATACCTGAACTCCGAAGAATTCTCCAAAAAAGACCTGGAAGGCCTTGACGGCGTGATAATACCAGGAGGATTCGGATCAAGAGGAGTACAGGGCAAGATAAACGCCATACAGCACTGCCGGGAAAACAATATCCCTATACTAGGCCTGTGCTTCGGGCTTCAGCTAATGGTGGTAGAGTACGCAAGAAACGTTCTCGGGATAGACGCGGCCTCCCAGGAATGGGGAGAACCCGGCCAGGAGTTCGTGGTGGCACAGCTACCGGAGCAGGAAGGCGTAGATGCCAAAGGAGGAACAATGAGGCTCGGAGCATACACAGCTGAAGTAAAGGGAGAAGTCGCAGAGATCTACAACTCAGAGACCGCGACCGAGCGCCACAGACACCGATACGAAGTCAACCCGGAGTACCACGACAGACTTGAGAAAGAAGGCCTCAAGATCTCAGGGAAAATGAAGGAACAGGAAATAACAGAATACATTGAACTACCGGAGAAAGACTTCTTCATCGGTACACAGGCCCACCCAGAGTTCACATCAACATTCGAAAACCCGAACCCTCTGTACAAAGCATTCGTCAAATCAACTCTATGACTGTATACACGCCCTCTGAAGACACTTACTTTCTCCGAGACTATCTCAGGGAAAACATTGATCTGGAGGACAGAAAACTCCTGGAAATAGGAGCGGGAAACGGAGAAATATCTGTCTTCGCAGCTGAGAACAATGCTGAGGTAACAGCCACAGACATAAACAGGCAGGCCTTACAGAAGATCAAAAGTAAAGCGGATGAGTCAGGACTTGAGATAGAGACAGTTGAATCAGATCTATTCAGCGAGATAAACAAGGAATACGATATAATCGTGTTCAACCCTCCTTACCTTCCCGGAGAAGAAGGCCTTGGAGACGAAGAAATCTGGCGTGGAGGAGATACAGGGGTAGAAGTAACAGAGAGATTTCTATCCCAGGTAGAGAGATATCTCGAAGACAATGGCCG
Source organism: Candidatus Nanohaloarchaea archaeon (assembly GCA_042217675.1). Classification (GTDB taxonomy): domain Archaea; phylum Nanohalarchaeota; class Nanosalinia; order Nanosalinales; family Nanosalinaceae; genus Nanohalovita. Next base: position 12,430 of record JBDGSF010000075.1, read on the forward strand.
GTTCTACATCGTAGCAAGTTCCCTGGCCGATCATCAATCGCTCATAGAAGATTACGGCCTTGAAATACTGGATTCAGAAAAGCTGTGGTTTGAGAAATTGTTTATCCTCGGTAAATAGATTTTTTAACTCGGTGTGATAAAATCTTGGTATGCCGGCAGCTAGAGATCTCTTCAAGTCAGTAGCTCTAACAACAATTCTTCTACTAACGCTTTCAATCGCAGCCTCAGCAGCTGACTGGAAGATAACTCCTCTACAGGAACCTTACAGCTATCAAAACGTCTCCCCTGAGGACACAACCATCCAGTTCGTGAACATAACCCACAGAGATACCGGGCAAATTATCACCAAACAATACCTTCAAAACCACGAAGGCCGGGCAGAATGGTTCTACACCGGTTCCTTCGTCGATAAAAACGGTTCTCTAAACTACATGGGCAAAGGAGCATGGTACACTAAAACGAGTATAGGCAAGGCTTCAGGTAGCTTCCGGTTCGAGGCCCAGAGAGGCGACCCGATAGATCAGGAAACAAACGTCACCAGAGCAATCACCGCCTCCAACATCTCTCTCAAAATACTTACAGACATGTCGCAGCCATACCTCCCAGGTAAAGATGACGCCAAGATCGAGGTAAACGTAACCAATACTTCAAGCGGAGAATTCCTGCCTAATGCCCAACTAGAGGCTGTTATAACGAATGCCACGTACGCTTCTGTACAGTCATTCCCTAACGATCCCTCTAATCAGAAATACGAGCTCTACTCATTGAAGATACCGGATGGAATAGGGAAGAAGTACGCTCTACATGTAAAGGCAGTAAACGGTTCTAACAAGGCCACAGTCTCCACGTTCATACAGACAATGGACTACCTGAACACTTCTCTTGCAGACGTCTCCGCAGGGAATAAATGCAGGTTTACCGCGGATTCAGGCCTTCCAGCAGCCTCATGCGAGCCTGGAGCAGAAATGAAGTTCGAAGTTAACGTCGTTGATGCCCAGGCAACTAACTCAACACTTATAGTCAGGAAGAAGAAACAGGGAGGAGGCCTTCAGAAAATAGATGAGATAGATCTTACCAAGAACCCTGAGACCGGGTTCTACGAGGGCAACATGACTGTACCGGATATCGATACCGGTACCTTTGAATCCACGATTTACCTGAAGTTCCTGTCCGAAAACAGTTACAGTCAGGATGTGGAGTACTACAACTTTTCAAAGGCCAGTTTCAACCTCTCCGGGAACATGGCTGACACGCTGTACCAGGGAGAGAAATACGAAGTTAACTTCACAGCGTTAACGCCGTACTCCAACCGGCCTTACAACGAGTCCAGAATCCAGAGTACAGCAGTTGACATAATATATCCGAACGGAACACTCTATAAAACCGTTGGCTCCCAAAACCTGAGCTACAACAACGACACAGGAGTGGTCAACGGAAGCTTTCTGATCCCTGCCAGCAAAACTGCAGGAACGTACACACTTCAGGCCAGAGCAACAAACATCTACGGCACAACCAAAACCTACTCACACAAGTTTGATCTAAGACAGAGCTCCAGGATATTTAACGCGACAGACTCCATAGGAATAGATCTATTTGACCAAGGAGTCTACACCAAAAACTTCACCATCGAGAACAGGCTTGAAAGCTCTATAAAAGTAGTGCCAAATATTACAGAAGGCATCCAAGGCCAGATCAGTGTCAACTCCGGTAAAAACATTACTCTAGGCCCTAAGGAAAGCAAGAATGTCTCAATAACTTTCGAAGTCTACCGCGTAGAAGACTACTCTGTGAACCTAATGCTCAAGGATTCAGCAACAACCTACAACACTACGGTAGATATAGAGTTGAACGCTCCTGACTGCGGCCTGAGAAATAACTCGCTATGTATATCCCGAGAAGCCGTCAATATCACAATGTCAGGCGCTGGCACAGTCACCAAAACCATTACCGTATTCAACATGGCTCCCGGACAGAGAGAAGTCAGTATCGCGGTCAACGGCAATATAAGCGACAGCATCACGGTAAGCAATTCCTCCTTCAAGTTCTACAATACCAAGGAAGTCAAATTAAACTACACTCTTAACCGGCCGATAAACTTGACAGGAAAGATACTCTTCAATTCAACGCATGATATCAGGTTGCCAACCTCTCTGAAAGGAGTATTCTCGCGGCCAGAACTTGATATAAGCTCTGAAGACACTGAAATCAACCTGGGAATAATACAGGGACAGGAAACAAGTTTCGAAGCCAGAGTATACAACAACGGCACTCTTACAGCACGTCACTTCCAGCTGGGATACACCGGTGACAGAGACATCGAGATCACAGGCTTCGATAAAATCCAGTCAGGAGCCTACGGAAATGTATCTCTCAACGTATCAACAACCAACTACAAAGACCTCCTGAATGTTAACATGCCTTTAACGGCCTACAGCAAAGATCCTCAGTCCGTAGATAAAAATCTGGAAGGCGACTCAATAGGTTACTCCCTGACAGTCAAGTTCATGCCTACCGCTACAAAGGCTAAAAACAAGATTCTCTCCAGGATACAGACCCTGAGAGATAAGGCTGTGAAATCCTCCACACTTACAGCTCTAGGAGTGGCAAAGAACAACGCAACAGTCGTGGAAGACGCATTAAGTAAAGGAAACGAGGAGAAGGCCTACAGAGTTTACCAGGCAACACTTCAGAGACTGAGCAGTCTGGCAGATCAGATAGATGAGAACAAGTCCTCGGGAGGAAACAACAACAATAACCCTGGCTCAAGTAATGCGACCGACGCTGACGAAGGCCAGCAACCAGGTAACCAAAGCGATGCTTCTCCAAGCGATCAGAATAAAGATACAGGTAAAGGATCAATCAGCATCATACCTATAGTACTCGTACTGCTTATACTGCTGGTAGGAGGATTCATCTTCTACACCAGCTACGTGCCCGAACCCGGAGACCCGCTCTACGAATACCTGGGTGAAGAACAGTAATGGTGCTGGAAATACTTAACGCAGTACCACAGCAGTACAGCACGGTATTACTGCTTATACTTCTTATGGCAGCCTTTATAGCAGCCTTCAAGCTACTTGAAATGGTCTTCGAAACAATAATGATCTCTGTACTATCCGCAGCAACCTACGTTGCGTTCACACGATTGATGTGGGGAAGGATCCCAGGCCTTAACGACATCCTGTTATTCGCATTTGCAGGTGCATCGCTCTACATAGGATACACGCTTCTGTCCTCAGCATACGGAATAGCAGCGAAGACGATCAGCATCCCGTACAACATAATCAAGACCACATCTGAAGGCTTGGAAGAAATACTGTCCGGAGTAATAAGCTTCCTCAAAGATAGAAAACAGGAGAAGAAACAGAGACAGGATGAAAAAGAAGTGAAAGAAGTAGTACTGGGAAAGGATGAAGAAGACGAGAAAGACTAGTCCTCTGAGGCCTTTATAGCCAGGCTTCCTGCCTCCAGCTTGTGAATCCTGCCCTCAAAAATATACCTATTCTCTGAAGGCCTTAAAGTGATGTTGCCGGTGAAGGAGTCAATACTCAAGCTACTGCTGTCAATCCTTGACGTGCTTGACTTAGATTTAACCGTTCCTGAAACCTCGGACAAATCAACTTTAACCCTGTAAGCACCTTTTATATAAACTGTATCCGAGTTCAGCTCTTTCTCAAAGCGGAAGTCCTTCGATGAGTTAACCCCGCTTGTAACATAGCCAGATACACTGCCTGAAACCTCGGTAGTGTTGTCAACAGTTATCTTTCCTTCAAAACCTGTCAGAACAAGCTCTGAATCAGAGCTTACAGAGAAACCATCCGTACTGTACGAGGTCAAGTTACCTGCTGAGATAGAAGCCTGTGAAACTTTAAGATATTCCTCTCCTTCCGCGGTGACGTTTACCACCACGGTCTTCGTGGCCTCCGGCTGGCTGGATATCATGGAGAAAATATCTATCGACTTTGGGAAAATACTTCTTAAAACATCCTTCTGCTGCGGCTGAATGTTCTGTACATCGGTTTTATCAAGAGCTCCTCCGTTGATACCTACTGCCAAGGCAATTATAGAGGCAAATACCGCGGCCAAAATTCTTCCTTCCATAAAAGAAATGTAAAGACCTGCCTCGATATAAAACCATGTGAAAGCAGCAGTACTTGTCGAACCTGAAATACCGGAGAACACCGGCTCAATCGCCCGCCTAGCCCACAACTACGGCTACCAGCTTAGAGTAGTCAACCCAGGATTCAACCTGGCAGAAGCCCGGAAAACAGCCAAAAATGCACAGGAAAAACTCAGAAACGCCAAAATATACGAATCGGTAGAGAAAGCAGTAGAGGACCTGGACTACGTAGCAGGAACCAAACCCGGAAAAGGAGTAGGCCTCAAAGAATTCACACCACGGGAAAACACATCTATAATGATCGGAAGAGAAAGCTCAGGCCTCTCCAACCAGGAACTAGAGCTCTGCGACACGGTAATACATATAGAAACATCTGGTTACTCTTCTCTTAACCAGAGCCACGCCACCGCAGTAATCATGCATCAACTCTCAAAAACAGAGAAACAGGGAATGAACAGGAAAACCAGGAGACACATTTCCAACATTATTAACTCCGAAATCCTTGAAGAACTAGTGCTCAGATCCAACCCAAGCCAAAGTGAAGCAGAGGCCCTGATAGGAGAACTAAACCAATTATTCGATTCCCAGTGAACAAAAAATCCACAGTTAAAAAGATGGCCTTTCAACAGTGAACCATGGTTTTTGACCTACTAGCGGCTAACGGAAACGGAATAATCACCCAGATCTACCAAATCCTGATGATTCTATCATTCCTCATGATACCCGCATTCATAATCTTCGGCCCCCGGCTAATGATCTGGCAGGTCGACCGAAAACTGAAAGACGCATTACTCGACCTCGAAGGATACAAGGAAACCACCGAGGCCTTGTTCCTAGACCAGCTTACCACTGATCCAAAGTCAGGCCTTAAATCCAAGATGAACTCACTGAAAAACTTCCAGATGTCAGCACCTACCTCAATGGATCCCTCAGGAATAATGAAGAAACTGGAACACGTACTCGACACCTCGGAAGCCAAGTTCGACCGATTCATCGAAGAATACGCAGACACAGAAGACGAAGAAGAACTCGCAAACCTGCAAATGGCCTTCAAAGGAGTAATGGGAACCAACCAGATCTACAAAGTAACACAGCACTTCAGAGAACTCATCGTCAAAACCAGGAACTTCCAAATGGTCACCCTAGTACAGATGATGATACCAATCTACAAAGAAGTAGCAGAAGCACAGAAAGACGCCACCAGAGCCTTCGTCAACGGAGCACCAACAGGAGACGGAATAGGCCCATTAGTCGCCGCCAAACTAATTGAATCCAACGAAGACGAAGTAGAAGAAATAGCAGAAGACATAATCAAATCAGAAGAAGAAATCGGAGAACAAAAAATACACGTCGTCAAAAGCAGAGGCCCCGGCGCACGCCTAGGAAAATACGGCGACGCAGTCGACACCCTCGCAGAAAACAACAACCTCGACGCCATCATCACAGTCGACGCAGCAGGGAAATTCGAAAGCGAAGAAACCGGAACAGTACACGAAGGAGTAGGCGTCATGATGGGAGGCCCAGGAGTCGAAAAAACCAAGATCGAAGAATCCGCCACAGAACACGGCATACCGCTTGAAGGAGTAGTAATCAAACAGAGCCCGCCGGAAGCCTCCAAACCAATGAAAAAAGAAATCTACGAGGCCTACCACGAAGCCGTCGACAAAACCCGAGAAATCGTAGAGGAATACGACGGAGAAGTAGCAGTAATAGGAGTCGGAAACACCTGCGGAATAGGAAACACCCGAAGCCAGGTCTCCGGAGTCCACAACTCACTCAGAAAATTCTGGAAAGAATACGAACAACAGGAAGAAGACGAAGTCAGCTACCAAGGCATGATGGGAATAATGCCCGGCGGAGACGCTTCAGAACTGGAGAACGCTAAAAGCCGGTACCTCAGAATGCTTCCCCGGCTCTAACTCTCCGGGTTCTTCTTTTTTCTACCTGAACAAGCTTACAGATCTTTGATTTCAAAATTCATTTAACTCTCTCATCT
>JBDGSF010000076.1:0-1395 GCA_042217675.1 Candidatus Nanohaloarchaea archaeon
CGGAGGAGATGACAGAGGTGCTGCGGGAAAAGCTCGACGGGGCCACGGGAGAGTAGCTTTTCCCGTCCTCTCTCATCTTCATTCTCTTAATTCTAAATTATAAGGGATTTCTGGGATATCCACATCCAAAACCGAATATACTTATTTATTATCACACAGTGATAACGTATGTATCCGGGATTAAATCTTGAAGAACCTGAAGATTTAGAAGAACTGCGAGATGATCTGGAGTACGAACTTTCCGACGATCCTTCTGCGTTAGAAATCCAGAGATTTTTTGAAGACTACGTAAGTGGCGGGAGCAGAGATATGGAGGGTGTGCTCTACGCTCTGGGTTCATTAGAAAACATTTTCCCTGAATACGACCCAGAAATGCCTACTACAGTTAATAGAGAACATGACTATCCGGGCGAGGATGTTACAGTAGATAGGGGAGACGGGGTTAGAGTTCCCTTCGACAAAATGAGGCAAAGAGTTGAGGAACTGACTAAATACAGACATGTAGTGGCTCATTATGATGAAGAATTTGATATTATGCGTAAGGTGCCTAAAGTCAAGGTGCCCCAACAAATTCAGGATATACGATCCACCACATCAAGTGCATTATTCAACTTCATTGATTCTGAGACTGAGAAATATTCAAGCATAGTAGGCGAACACACTACCTTGAACAGTAGCGAAGAATTTTCAGAAAAAGCCATTGAAATTTTTCACGAAGGACGCGACCTTTATATACCCCGTAAATTCTACGAGTGGAACAGCGGCGACCTCAGCGAGCTAAAAACCATGCTTGCCGAGAACGAGATAGTGTCGGATTTGATAGATTTCAACAGAGAGATAGTCGAAGATTTGTATGGAAGGAATACCGAAATACCGCTCAGGAGATGTAGAGTTCTCAATCACGAAGAGGAGAAAATGATTGAAGAAACCGGAGTATATAGCTTAGAGAGGAATCCTCCTGACTCTTGGTCGAGTCACAAGAACATATTTTTCAGAGAAGCAGCCGAAGGTGGTAAAGGTATTGACATTAGAGATACAAAAAGTATGGAAGAGATTATTATGAGCCCTCATCTGATGAACAAATTTGGCGATCCTGGAGAATGGATTGTAAACGATAACCGGGAAGAATTCACTACTTCAGAATTTAACATAGTCCACACAGAAGAAGCTGAGTTTCTTGAACCGGAAATGCTATGGATGTATGAAAAACTTAAGGAAACAGGAATTATCCAATAAAACCAACTATCGAAGGACCAGCATAAAAAAGATTCCCTACAGTTTAACATCATATACAGGTGAACCGAAAAATGGCAGGTAGACCATCCAAGCGCTTCGGCGCGAGGTACGGCAACAAGATAAGGAAGAACGTTGACGCCGCGGAGACCGGAACAGGTG
>JBDGSF010000077.1:0-6941 GCA_042217675.1 Candidatus Nanohaloarchaea archaeon
AGGAGACCATCCTGGAAATCCGGGAGAGGAAGGGGATGAAGAAGGAGATTCCCGGCGGAGGCGTTTAACACACCCCCACCGTACCCTTTTTAAAGGTTATCGGGGATGTTAGAGTTGTACAAGCTCAGGTGTCTAAAAAATGGCAGAAAAACCGCACATTAACCTGGTTTCGATCGGGCACGTGGATCACGGAAAGTCAACTATGATCGGAAGGCTTCTATGGGATACTGACAACCTTCCGGAAGAGGAAATGAGAAAACTCAGGGAGGAAGCAGAAGAGCAGGGCAAGGAGACGTTCGAATTCGCTTTCGCGATGGACAACCTGCAGGAGGAGCGAGAGCGAGGAGTCACCATCGACCTCCGACACCAGAAGTTCGACACCGACAACTACATGTTCACCCTTATCGACGCTCCTGGACACCGTGACTTCATCAAGAACATGATCACCGGTGCTGCTCAGGCCGACGCCGCGGTCCTGGTAGTGGCGGCCGACGACGGGGTTCAACCGCAGACGAAGGAGCACTCCTACCTGGCGAAGGTTCTCGGCATCGACCAGATGGTTGTAGCGGTCAACAAGATGGACAAGGAAGGATACGACGAGGGCCGTTACGAGGAGGTGAAGGAAGAGGTGCAGGACCTCCTCCAGAACGTCGGATACCCGGGCGACATCGAGTTCGTCCCGATCTCCGCTTACGAGGGCGACAACGTCGTCGACGACAAGGGAGAACTTGACTGGTACGACGGTCCGACGCTGTACGAGGCGCTGGACGACTTCGAGGAACCGGAACAGCCCATCGACCTGCCGCTCCGCGTCCCTATCCAGGACAACTACGAGATCAAGGGAGTCGGGGCAGTACCGGTCGGAAGGGTCGAAACCGGAAAGCTCGAGACCGGTAAGACAGTGACTTTCGAACCCGCCTCCACCCGCCTCAACCAGGATATCGGTGGGGAGGTCAAGACAATCGAGATGCACCACGAGGAAGTCGAGTCCGCGGAACCCGGGGACAACATCGGGTTTAACGTACGAGGCGTTGGCAAGGACGACGTGAAGCGTGGTGACGTGGCGGGAGACCCGGACAACCCGCCGACAGTGGTGGACGAGTTCACCGCACAGATAATCGTGCTCGACCACCCGAACGTGGTCACCGAGGGTTACACCCCGGTATTCCACGTGAACACGGCGCAGGTCGCCTGCCAGTTCACCGATATCGTCAAGACGGTGGACGCGCAGAGCGGTGAGACCAAGGAGGAGAACCCTGACTACGTGCAGCAGGGCGAATCCGCGGTCGTCAAATTGAAGCCGCAGAAGCCGCTGGTCATCGAGTCCAACGACGACATCCCTCAGATGGCGAGGTTCGCCATCAGGGACATGGACCGGACCGTCGGCGCGGGCATGGCGATCGACATCTCCGAGAAGTAAAACCGGCAGCCCTAAAACGGCTGCTGTCCTTCTTCCCTCTTTTTCTTCTCCCCTCCATGACATCGATTTAAAAGAATTGTAGAAAGTGGTGTTTACCATGCAGAAGGCAAGAGTAAAGCTGTCCAGCACCGATGCGGAGAAGGTTGACAGCGTCGCGGATGACGTTATAGAGACCGCGAAGGATTACAACGCCGAGGTCTCAGGACCCGTACCCATGCCGACGGACGTGATGGAGGTCCCGGTGATGAAGACTCCGGACGGGGAGGGCAAGGAGACGTGGGAGAGCTGGGAGATGCGCGTCCACAAGCGTCTTATCGACGTCTCCGATTCCGAGCGTGCCCTGAGGCAGATAATGCGTGTGCACGTGCCGGAGGGGGTAAGCATCGAAGTAGAGATAATGGAGTGAGAGTTTCTCGCCGGATTTAAGGAATAAAAAGCCTACTTACACTCTGGTTCTACGTGCCCGGATGGCGGACCCGGCTCCGGTGTACCGGTGGCGGGACCAGAAAACGCTTTAAGCGTTTTCGACGGAGCCATCCGGAAACAACGTGCCCGGATGGCGGAGTCTGGCCCAACGCGCCAGCCTGGAAACCCGGCCTCTCCCCCGGGGGGAGATGGCGGGATAAGAAAATCTGCCCTGCAGATTTTAGGACCAGCCAGCTGGTAGGCGCGAGCCTTCCCCGGTTCAAATCCGGGTCCGGGCGCTCCAAGAATCAGCTTCCGGATTTGTGTTCCTCACATCTCTCCGAGAAGTTCGGGTTCAAATCCGGGTCCGGGCGTTTCCGGCCAGTGTAACGCTGTATGTACACCCCTTTATAAAGAGGGGGTCTTCAGGCGTTACACTGATGGCTGACATCCACAACCGCCAGCACCGGCTAGAAAAGAACGTAGAGAAACTGAAAGGGTCGGAGCTGTCCGACCACAACACGGAGCTCCTGCTCCGGTTCAAAGACCACTTATTATCTCTGGACCGTGTCCTTCCTGTGGAACTCTTCCACTAGATGAGACGCGCTCTGTCTCGCCTCCTCCGGGGAGTCGAAGGAGACGAGATGCCCTAGCCATCTCCTGTCGTCTTCCGGTATCGTCTGCATAGCGAGCAGTAGATACGAGACGCGGGTTTAAAACAGGGCGTAATACTCCACTCGTCTCACCCCGTCTCTACTTCGTATCCCATCGCCTCGAGATGGTCTCCAATCCCCTCCAGGTCTGCATCGTCCGTCACCGTGATGGCGGCCTCCCCCTGTTCATAGTCAACCTCCGCCTCTTCCACGCCGTCCTGGGAGGAGAGGTAGGATTCGATGCCGGCGGCGCAGGACGCGCAGTGCATGCCATCAATCTGGAGGTTCTTTTCCATCTACATCACCTGTGCGAGGATGCGGAGTCCCATGAAGGTGAGAAGGAAGCTCCCGAGCACCAGAAGGATGACACCGTTCACCGTTTTCAGCGCCCCATACTTTCCTTTGAAGATGCTGGATACGTCCTCCGGTCCCGCGTTCAGTCCTGCACCGATAATCGCTACAGGGAGTATGCGGCCAATGACATATACTGAGAGGAGAACCGCACCGTACACCGGGTTGGCAGAGACCACGACCCAGAGCAGCAGGAGCTGGTACGTCGGCATCGGGCACCCGCCGGTTGCGCCGCTGTAGACCGCTCCCAGCATCACGTACTGCTTCAGCCCCTCCTGCTCCTCCGCGCTCTTCCTGAGAGCGTTGGCGAACGGCAACCGGAAGCGAGGAAGCGAGAGCAGATCGAACTCCTGCAGCCCCCACAGGACGGTGAGGATACCGATGCCGCCGAGAACAATCCCGGCGGTGAACGGCCCGATGCTTCCGTAGGACTGGATGAACGGTTTCAGCGCGGAGCCGAACAGGCCGAGCAGGAACCCGAGCGTGGCGAGCACGATAACACCGCCCACGGCGTACGCGGCGTTAATCCGGAGAATCTGGCCACCGTTCTTTCCGCCCGCCGTCGCGGGAATCAGGGTCATGACGATAGGCAGGTTGCACGGAAGGAAGTTCATCGACAACCCGACCAGCAGCGCCGCCGCGAGGGAAAGCAAGAAGCCGGGGTGCTGCGGCTGGACCGTTGCGAACCCTTTCAGGAACGCCATCACGCCCTGCACGAACGCGGCGAAGCTCGGGATGCTGAGGAACAGGGCGACGCCTAAAGTGACACCAGCGACAATCGCGGCGGCCGCCCACCACCGGCCTGTCTCCTCGCTCATGCTACATCACCTGTGTAGTCAGTAACGCGTTCCACCTGTGCATCGTAGTACTGGCCGAATATCTGGCTGTTGGCGATCTCCTCCGCGGACGTGAGTTCCGGGTCGTAGACGACCGGTCCGCCCTGCTTCCCGAGTGTGATACCGGTGTACCGGACGCCGGGCTGCCTCTTCAGGTAGCCGTTAATCGAGGCCTGGCAGCCCTGACACACCATCCCGTCCACCTTGAGGTAGACGACTTTCAGGTTGCCGTCCCCGAGGTTCTCCCCTGAGCCGCTGGTCTTGGCTCCAGCCGCGATTGGCACCACCGCGTACTGTAGCAGGATGAAGCCGGCGAGGAAGAGCAGACCACCCTGGTACAGCGCTCTCCAGTCTACAAGGGCTTCCAGGTTCCGGCCCTGGTACAGTGCCGCTGCGAGGACGAGGACGGCGCCGGTGAGCTGGAACACGGGCTGGTTCTTCGAGAGGAACACACCGGCCTGTCCGGTGTAGAACAGGGTGGGGAGGAGGGTCGGTGCGGCGGAGAGGACCGCGCCACCGATCCCGACCGCAACCGCTATCACGTCGAGTTCAAGAACGACATTATCCTGGTCAGACGCCATGTTTCATATCACCATGGGAGGAGGAACAGGTTGTTCAGTACCGGGTTTTGCACGTTCCAGAGCAGCAATGTGTACCGGAACAGGTAGAGACCTGCGAATATCATGAGGCCGCCGCCGATCCGCCGGACCCAGACGAAGTTCTGCCCGAGCTGTGTGACGAGATGCTCCTTCGACCGGCCCGTGAGTACTGTCGCTGCCACCATCAGGGCGCTCTTCCCGAGGATGAATGAGCCGAACGCCAGCAGGCCTGTGAACGCGTCACCGGTCAGGAACGGGGCGACGATGAACACGATGAAGATGGGGAGGATGCAGGTTATGGAGCCGATGGCGTAGGCGACACCGAACCCGAACACCGTCCCATCCACAGACTGTGCCGTCTCCGCTCTATCGGCAATCCGCTGTGAGAGCTGGCCGAAGAACCGGCCGCCGGCGGTGAACCCGGTGGCGAACGCCGCACCGAGGAGGAGAATCAAGACGGCTAAGACGGGGATAGTGTAGGAGAGCATGGCCTGGAGCGGGAGGAACGCGGTCAGCCCGGACAGCGATATCGATATGAGTCCATAGGCAACAGCCATCCCGAGCGAGGCCACGACACCGAGCCGGAGTGAACCGGCGAATGAGGATGCGGTCCGGTCGGACGAGGCATAGTAGGACATGTAGGCCGGGAACAGCGCAAACGAGCACGGTGCGAAGAACGATAGCATCCCGGTGAGAAGGCCGAACCCGAGCGTGATCCAGAGCGCCGCGTTCTGAATCGCGACGAGGTTGCCGATGGCCACGTCGTAGAACAGGTACAGCCCGCCGACCGCGATAGCAGCAACAGCTGTGCCCGCGAGAATATACCGGAGTTGCCCTTCCGTCAGTTGTACCTTCATGATGCGCCTGTCGCCCATTCAACAAGTTCGTCGTAAGGTGCCTCACCACAGATCCAGTCGCTGGTCTCGGTGTTAATGAAGAAGGGGACTCCAAACTGCTCCGCAGTTTGTGCGTCCGCAGAAAATCTTCGATTTTCGAGTACGCCGCCGCACTTGCCGTCGTCCAGCCCCTCGAGCTTTGCGGCGTTGTCCTCGTCGTGCCACACCTCCAGCTGTTCGACCTCGACATCTTCTTGCTCCTGGAGCCGTTCGACTTTATCTTCCATCGCCTCGCAGTGCGGGCACTCCTCACCGTAGAACTCGTACAGTGTCATGCTGCATCACCTCCGGTCTCGAGTGCTTTCTTCGCGAGTTCGGAGCTGCATCCCTCGTGGGTTTCGCAGTACTCCTCACAGGCCTCGGCTTCCTCCGGTTCCTCGTAGTGGAAGCCGCAGATGTCACAGGCGAAGGAGTCCTGGCCGTCGAACTGTTCTGCTGTGACCATGGTCAGTCCTCCATGCAGTGCCTGCAGTACTGCTCAGTGTGTTCGTCGATCAGGCCGAGGAGCGGTTCGATGGTTTCATCATTCAGCCGGTAGATCCGGTGCTGGCCTTCCTTCTCCACGGCGACGAATCCGCAGTCGCGGAGCCGCTGCAGGTTGTTGGATACCGTGCTCTGCTCCCGTCCCACGGCCTGCTCCAGTTCGGTGACGTTCTTCGGGCCGTCGCGGAGCGCCATGATGAGGGAGAACCGGGTCGGGTTCGCCAGCGTCTTGAGAAACCGGCGGTGTTTCCCCTCCATCGCGTATTGTTGATTGTATTTTAATTTCTCCATATTCTATTTTTAGAATACATACCTTTTAATGCAAGGTGTCGCTGGCGGAGCGGATGCTGACACACTTCATGGATCCGCATTCAGCCTTCTTCCAGAACCCGTTCTCCCTCGTCGGTCAGTTTCAGGTATTTCGGCTTGCCGTCAGGATTGCGGTACTCCACGTAGCCGTTGTCCAGGAGGAGTTCGAGGTGGTTCCGCGCTCCCACATGCGACATGTCCAGCTCCTCGGCCAGCTTATTCAGATACATCCCCTCTCCTTCCTCGTTCGCCTCCTGTATGAGACGGAGAATCTTCAGCCGCACGTCACCACCCTGGGACAGGTAGAATAGTACTGCTTCATCCATCGTCACTCCCCGACATCTGCTGTTTCACCGTCACAACCGACCGGTGGATGCCGTAGCTCCCGTACGCCAGGGCCACCGCGCCCACAATGATCCCGGTCTCCCGGATAAGCGTATCCAGTCCTTGACTGACGCCGAGGACCGTATCGACAATCTTCAACCATTCGTGGGCTCCGAGCCCGATGGCCGCCACGACGAATGCCAGCCAGTACTTCCCGCCGTGCGTCTCCTGTGACAGCTGGTAGGTGAAGTAGATGGTGGCGAGGAAGGCGAGTGAGGCCGCACCGACAAGCACCGTGTTCACGACATCGACCATTTGCTATCCCTGACCACCGGTTGTATGTTCAAGCTAAAAAATACTCCGCTATAATGTAACCCTACTGTAAAGTATATAAGAGTTTGGCGGTTAAAGGCAATCCAATGCCCGGAACCGACACGGTAAACGAGTATATAAGTGCCTACGCCGACCACTCCTACAGGGTTCTCCGCATCGGTCTCGGTCTCGTCGTATTTCTTGCCGGGCTTCACAAGGTGTTCAGCCCTGCGGTATGGGCGAGCTACATCGCGCCGTGGGCCGCCTCAATCCTTGGAACCCTCGGTATTTCAGGAATCCTGTTCATGCAGGTGAACGCTGTTGCGGAGATGGTGTTCGGCCTTGCAATCCTC
>JBDGSF010000078.1:0-9568 GCA_042217675.1 Candidatus Nanohaloarchaea archaeon
ACTCTCCTTTCGCGGCAAATTCTCTTATCTCACTAATCTGCTTTTCTGAGGCCATTAGAAACGATTTTGTTCTCTACAGTTTAATGTGGTTGTAGGCGGTTATCGGATTGTGACACCTTCTCGTATTCTCTGCTGTAGGTTCTAGTGGCCTCTATTGGTGCACTGGTGATCTCTGTCAAGAACGATGATTACAACCAGCTGGAGATTACAGGCCTGAATATATCTGCTCCTGAGGAGAAAAGATTCAGAAACACGTCTACAGTTATTGAACCAGGGAATTCCAAGGCTGTAGGGCTGCCAGGGTATACCTTTCCGAAAGATGCTACGAGTATGACGTAACTATGATCTACAGCAGAGGGCCTCTGGATAAGCAGAAGCTTAGAGGCACTATAACTGCGCCTATAGCGCCAGGACCTATTCCTGTTCCTGATGCACCGGCGAACCTGACTGTAGAGGTAGCTTGAAAACCTGTTATATTCTTTTCTCTTGTAATTCCTGATATGGAGAGCTACATAGACGAGTTCAAACAGGAACGGGACAAAAACTCTGATCTTGTAGTATGCATCAACGGGCCTTCTGGCGCGGGTAAAGGAACTCTTGCGGCTCAGGTGGCTGAGATGCTGGATGTAGATCATTTCTCTGCTGGCGATGTCTTCCGAGGTATAGCTGCTGACAGAGGCATGGATGTAGTGGAGCTCTCCGAGAAAGCAGATAAAGAGACCGACCTGGAGGTCGACAGGCGTACACTGGAAAGAGCGCTTAACAACGACTGTGTAGTTGACTCAAGACTCTCCTCCTGGGTGCTCGGCAGCTACGCGGATGTAAAAATATACATTACAGCGGATATAGAAGAAAGAGCCTCCAGAGTAGCTGAAAGAGAGGAAATAACCCTGGAAGAGGCCCTTGAAAGAATTGAGAAAAGGGATTCCGACAACAGAGAGCGTTACCAGAAGTACTACGGTATAGACGTAGAGGATCTTTCGGTCTACGACCTGGTGCTGGACAACACTGATTTAGAAGTGGAGACTCAAAGAAAGATTGTAGAAGAATACATCGAGGGAACAGCGTTATGAGTTACGAGATACTGGAGCATACAGCAGACGAAAAATTCAAGGCCTCCGGAGAAACCCTGGAAGAAGCTTTCTCCGAAGCAGTAAAGGCCTTCTCCGAGATAGTCGGCGGTTTCAACGGCCAGACAACTTACAGTATAGAAATAGAGTCAGAAGGCTATGAGCCTCTTCTCTTCGACTTCATGGACAGACTGATATTTCTTCAGGATACTGAGAACGTGGTTGTATCACATGCGGAAGACCTTGAAATAGAGGACACTGAAAAAGGCCATAAACTCTCGGCGAAGATCTGGGCCGACAATATAGAGGAAACCATGAGCGTCATGGATGTAAAGGCCCCAACATACAGCGAGATGAAGGCAGGGTTTGAAGAAGGCAAGTGGAAACTGCAGGTAGTGCTCGATATCTAGTTATACTGTGTTCTTTCTAATAGATTTAACAAGCAGTCCTGCCAATAATATATCCATGAGCCGAAAAGGCCAGTCTGCCGTTGAATTAACCATGGTTATTGGAATGGCTATGATACTGGCTTCCCCTTTCATAATCTCCTCGCAGGCCTCTATAATCGAGATGAGGACTGCCTCACAGTTCCTGGAGCTTGACAACTCGATGGATGCTGTTGAAGACACTGCTAGGGGGCTACGAAGTAGCTCTTATCCAGCTCGTAGAACCATCACTTTCCAAACGCCGCCGTCAGTAGTGAATGTTTACAACCCGCAGTTTTCCGATGGATCTGCACTAGTATTTGAGGCCCGGTATTCTGGATCAAAAACCAACCATTCTATAGTATTGGACTTTCCTCTCAGATTGAACCAGACTGGAAATATAACTAAGGAAGGAATACACAAGCTCTCTGTCAAAAAGGCTAGGAGGGGAGTCAATATCTCGGTGATATCTTGAAGGGGCAGATCAGCGTAGAGTTTATTTCTCTTCTCTCAATGGCTTTGCTAGCATCATCAATTCTAGTTACGGCAGTTGCAGACAAAAATGCTGCATTACAGAATAGAAACCAGCAAATAAGGGCGGAGCAGATAGCTCAGAAAACTGCATATAAGATAGAGTATGTGATGGCTAATAAGGATGCGAAAATAGAACTTAGTTACTCTACTAAGCTGAATACTAATTATACTGTTAATATTAGCGCAGGTAAAATTGTGGTGGGTGTGGGAAACAGAACTACCGGGTTTAGAACTTTTTATGATGGTCCTAATCATACTCTCTATACAGAGAAAAGCTATAATATAAGCTACAATGAGGGTATAAACTTTGAGTAAGGGTCAGGTCTTTACAACAGATTTTATCGCAAGCATAACTATATTTTCATTTTTCCTAATCTTCTTTGGGTTAGCATGGAATAGTTCAATTGTAAAGTTTGTTAACAGCGGAGATTCGTCTAAAATACAGACCTCCAATACTTTTAGCCTTCTTCAAACTGAAGGAGCTCCTGAGGACTGGAATGCAGATAACGTATCTGTTCCGGGTCTCTATGATGAAAACTACTTGAGTGCTGAGAAATTTCTAGAGCTCAAGAGTATGACTCTATCCAAGAAGAGAAGTTTGTTGCGCTCTTCGGAGTTTTTAATCAAGATAGAATATCTTAATGGTTCGCAGGTAACATATAACGGTGAGGTACTTCGCTTTAGTTCTGAGAACATACCGGATAATAAATCTATCTATGTTAGGAGGACAATTGCTGTGCTGGACGAAAGTAGAAAAAGGGTTGAACTAAACTATTATTCATGGCAAAACTAAAGGGTTTCTACTTCTCCCTCGATGCGCTTCTAGCAGCCTCAGTAATAATGGGGATGATGCTTATGCTGATTGGATACCAGCAGAAGCAGAATATGCAGAGTCAGGAGTTAGCCTTGGACCAGCTTGACACAGCTCTAATACAGGAGGTCTCAGAATGGAATGAGTCTAAGAATTCATCGAAAACAGTACTTGGATACATATACTACCAACATTTCTCAGGAAACCATACTGAAGCAGAAAAAACCTGCACCAGCTACTTCCAAATAGAGAAGAAATATGCTTTCTACATAGGCGATGCAACAAGTATAACTAAGATCTGCGGCCAGTATCAAGTGATGGCGCCAGTAGATACTGCCTCTCGACACGTAATAGCGCCTGACTTAATGATAAACAATACTTTCATAGGACCAAAAAAAGCAGTACTGGTGATGCCTGATTAAAGGAGCAGCATACACTCCATTTGCCTTTCTTGCAGCAATAGTACTTGTCTCAATGGCTTTGTCGCCAGCTAACCCTGTCCAGACAGACCAGTACAGTCCAAGCTATCAGGTTTCCATGCAGGAAAGCTGGGAGATAACACAATCACAGTATGCGTTAAGATCTCTTCAAACGTTAGCCAATATATCAAAGAATCGAGAATTAACAGGTTTTGAATCTGCTATGGCAGATCTGGTTTTGAAGGGTACCTATAATGGCACATCAGAGCAGAAGGTAAGTTTAGATTACTGGGAAAGAGAAGTATTGGCTCTATCAAGCCCTATGAAGTCTATATCTGCAAGTTCAATAAACTTCAGTATATCCTACTTTAATCTCACAACAACCTCTAAAATCCGGCTTAGTACAAAACGTAGGGCTATAAGCTATATAGCCTCTGACAAAATTGAGGTGAAAGGTGTTTCAGACCCCTTAATATCTGAACTAGGGTACTCTGTAGACATCGAACCCTGTAATTACAACAGGCTAGCTACTGAGGCATATGATGGCGGGGCTAAGAACGGTACTGCACGAGGTTATCCGCTAGTAGAGCCAGCCGATCCTGCCTCTGAGTTAAGTCCAGAAACACATATACTAATCACCCGGGATATTACTCAATTTGATAACTCTACTACTCAGGACTTCGCAGGTTACGCTTCAGTACAGGTACCGGGCTCTCCATCCGAGTACAACGATGACTATATAGTCGGAATACCTTCTATACCTAGTTTTGAGCAAGGTCAGACTGCTATAATTTTCGAGGGCCTCTGGAAAGCAAACTTCGCGAGAACCATGGAGCGAGGATGCTATCTCCCTTCAAGCCTACAAAATACGCCGGGAATACGGGAGAGACTTAAGAAAGAAGCAGTTGGCTCGACTAATCAAGGGGTTTATACCGTTCTCAATGTATCTGATACTGATGAAACTCCTGCCGAATCTAATATAGGGTATGAGCGAATAAATGCCTCTAATCGTGAATTAATAATGATTGAAGGGGTTAGTCGAGGAGAAGGAATAGTATGGCCGCACTTCAGGATCAGCAGAGAAATAGCTATCGAAGCAGGCGCACAAGGCCTTGCAGAGTAGAAAAGTAGTGAAGATAAAGAAAATAAGAAAGAAGAGTTTCTATCCTGTGTAACCTAGGTTACCTTGGATTGTTCCATTTACTTCTAAGTCGGTTAGGCCGCCGGTGTCGTAGTTAATTACTACTTCAAAGGTGTCTTGAGTCTGATCCTGTGTGAAATTGCTGAAAGTCGCTGTTGCTGTCTGTCCTACAGGGATCTGTGTGATCTGTGCGCTCTGATTAGCTGTCGAGTTCTTCACAACTGTAACTTTAATGTTCTCTACCTGTTCTTGGGCTGCGGATCTAAACTCGATCTGGAGTCCTTTATCTGTGACTCCGAAGTTTGCGATCTGTACATCCGCATTTGCAAGTCCTGAACTGGACTGCAGATTTGACTGGCCTTGAATCGTCGTAAAGATTGCTCCACCGACGATAGCTATTACAAGAAGCATCCAACCATAGGTTGTAAGATACTCAATTGCTGACTGACCTTTCCTTTTGCGAAAACTCATGGTCATGTTAAGTGAATTAATTTGCTTGTTTAAAAGCTTTACAGTGTTGTTGACAGTACGGCTCTTATAGCCATGAAAAGACCAACGGATATTGATACAGTGAATGGTATATACTTAGCGCCTTCTCTCAGGTTTCCGTTGCCGATCTGAGAGATTATTAGTGATGCGAAGAAGTTAGAAATCGTTAGAGCTGCTATAGAGAACTGTACAAGGAAGCCGGTGTTTATATCTGGCTGTTGGAACTGCAGGCCTGTTCCGCCTGACATGAAACTGTTGGCGCTCTGTATATTTGTCTGCTCCCACATCTGGGTAGTGGTATCTGCCATATACGTTGTGATTCCGAACAATGCCGGAGCTCCGAAAACCGAAGCCAACAAAATAAATATGACGTACATCCTTACGCTAGACTTAATTTCATCTCTTAGCTCAAGGGAACTTCTTATGTCGTCCGCGCTTGACTCAAGTAGTTCTGCTGTATTCCCTCCAGACTCTATAGCATTTGAGAGAATCTTAAGCGTATCTTTGAATAGGCCGGAATTAACTCTGTGTCGCAAATTGTCAAGAGCCTCCTCTACTGGCGTACCTCCTGATATCTCAATTGCAGTTCTTCTTAACTCTTCCTCAAGAGGCCCGAACTCCTCCCTAGCAGAAGCTAAGAACGCCTGGTTTATACTTGCTCCTGATTTGAGATTTGTGCTTATCAGTAGGAAGGCATCCGGCAGCATTCTCTCCATCTCCTGCCTTCTCCTCTCTGCAGACACCGAAAGCGCCATGTAAGGCGTTACTAGGTACGAGAGCGGCCCTATCAAAAGGAAGAATGCTGCTTTATACATGAATGTGTAAGGAAGTAGATACGCTAGTATTCCTATAACCATCATGCCAAGCAGACCTAGACTTATAGTAGCCTGCTCATAGTTCTCTATATTTGCGTACTCTGCCATCTCCTCTATCTGATCGGTATACTTGTCAGGATGGAACTGGAAAAGTAGCGAAATTTTACTCATGCTTTCACCTCCGGCCTCTTGGATTTAACCAGGTTAAGGAAGAACACCTGGGCTACAAGAAGACCGAAAATTATCATTAGGTAGAGGCTCTTGTCTATACTGGTTCCTGTAAAACTTGATAGAACAATAAGCCCTGTAATACCCAGGCTAGGCCCTATAACTGCAATAAGGAGATATACCAGTATGTATGGATTTAACTCTTTACCGTATTTCTCGATCTGAAGCTTCTGATCTTTTATTATAGAATCAACAATAGAGTTTAGAGTCGTAGTAATATCTGTTCCTGATTTAATAGAGTTAGTAAGCTGCCACATAGCTCTCCTATACTGTTCGCTAGGATTCCTGACGATGGACTCTTCAAGAGCATTAACCATGGATTTGCCACCGTCAACGTCTTTTACTATTCGCTTTAGCTCTTCAGAGGCCTCCCCGTATCCTTCTGTAGCAGTTTTCATAGCATGGTAAAGAGGAATACCTGATTCAATCTGGATAAGAATATCTCTTAACGCATAAGGCAAGTCTTTTTCCAGCTTTCGGGTTCTCTTCCTGGTCTGAATCTTGGGAAGGTTAACGAACGTGAAAAAACTCATAAATGTAATCAAGGGGAGAGCTACGAGACCTATTTTTATTGTGGAGGGCTGATTAAACTGAATTCCTACAAAGATTAATGAAAGGCCGGTAGGAACACCCATCTTCACTGCACGGTAAATGGACTCTGCAAGCAGCCTGTCAGCAGTTTTATCCATTCTTGCAGTATCAATCTCTCTTTCTAGCTGCGGGAAGAATTTAGATGCTCTCTGTCCAAGCGATAAGAATAAGTCTTCTTTAATCATCGGATCTCTCGATGATTTCTTCTGCATTTACATTGTCTCGGATTTTTTCAACTATTTCGTCTCCTTCGGAGTAGTACTCTGCTACAATCCGTCCAACCCTCTCTAGGTCACTTATATCCTGGTTAACCATCCATTTCAGGATATCTTTCTTCTCCCTCATGTTGTCTCTTATTTCGTCATCGGTAAATCCTGTCACCATCTTCAGCTTGCTCATAACTTGGTTAGAGGCACCTTCCTTGTAGAATGAGTCTTCCTGAGAGTCCCACTCATAAATGGTATGTGGCGTAAGGCCTTCCTGCTCTTTATCTATTACCTCTGCAATTTCCATGACTCTTCGGAAGTTTCTTCTCCTATCACGGAACATGACTACATTCAGGTCAACCGCGCCAACTACTGCTTCAGGAACATCAATAGGAGGGTTTGTCATACGCTTAAGCGTTGTCTTAGCAGTATCGGCGTGCAGAGTAGAGTAAACTGAGTGACCTGTCTGCATCGCCTCGAAAAGGACTTCTGCCTGACGCTTCCTACGGATCTCACCAACCAGAATCCTGTCAGGACGCATACGAAGCGAGTTAACAAGTAGATCCTGCATTGATACTTCTCCCTGTCCATCAGGATTTGCCTCTCTAGTCGTCATAGGCACCCAGTGCAGGAAGTCTGGCAGCGAAATTTCTCTAGTGTCCTCAATAGATATAATTCTTTGATTTGGAGGCATAAATGGAGTGAGAACGTTTAATAGCGATGTCTTACCTGTACCTGTTCCTCCAGAGATGATAATGTTCATTTCGTACTGGATACAGAGCCATAAGAATGCTGCCATCTCAGGGCTGATCGTACCTATCTTGATGAAGTCAGTGATTGTCCACGGATCCCTAGCGAACTTTCTGATAGTAATAGTGTTTCCCTGAGTAGAAATTGGGCTGAGTGTGGCGTTAGTACGGTCCCCGGAAGGAAGATGTGCATCCAGAAGTGGATGCAGCGAGGAAATATTCTTTCCTACGCCTCTACCGATCTCTGAAGCATAGTTATAGATCTCGTCCTCGCTCTCGAAAGTAATATCTGTTTTAAGCCAGCCCTCCTCCTTGTGGTATGTCCAGGCAGGTTCTTTAGCGTTGTTGATCACTATTTCCTCAAGGTTGTTATCATTTAGAAGGATTTCTACATCCCCAAGACCCAGCATATCGTGGATCAGATTGCCAATTAATGTATGCAGTTTCTCCTCATCAATCCCTGGAAGCTGCTCTTTCATTATATCCATGGCTGTTGAACGGAATATCTTCCGGGATTCCTCAACCTCGTTATTGTCCTCAAAACCTTCAGTAGTTATATCTGCCTCAGCAATGGTCTTTTCACGAACTTCCTCCAAAATTGCTTCCGTTGCCGCACTAGGTCGAGGTCTCTTCAGCCGATACCTTTTCACGTAATCTCCTTCGTCTGTTATCTGGATCTTTGCTGGGACTTCGTCTGCCTCAACAGTGTACTCATCAATAATCGTCTTGTCTTCATTTTCCGGCATATCTTATTCACCTCTTCCAACTAGACCGAGAACGAAAAGTTTAACTCTGTGCAGGAAGCTCTCGGAAGGCTCCTGGGCATCATCAAGGTTTTCTTCAAGCTGGTCCATAAGGCCTTTGATCTGCATTCGCTCCATCTGATCTAGCTCTCTACCTTTGATCTCCTCAACCAGCTCATCCATTTCATCTTCAAGATCATCGTATACAGGCTCGTTCTCTATATCAGGGTCAGTGAGTTTAGCTCCAATATCTGTCAGATTAGTGATAATACGCTCAAGTTCAGTTTCTTCTCCGTCAGAAACAGGTATATTGCTCTCTGAACCAGAACTGGCCGGCGTTTTAGAACCACTAGTCTCGTTTACTGAAGCAGCTTTCTGCTCAGAAGACTCTGAACTCTGGACATGCTTCTTCACGGTTTCTCCCTTCTTCTTTATCTTTGCCTTTTTGGCATGTATCTTCTGACTTTCTTTGCTTTTAGTCTCTCTCTGTTTTTTATCACGGGCTTGAAGCTCTTCCTTCAGCTTCTCTTTTCCTTCCTCTACCGACATGTCTTTAGCATCTTTCTCGTCAAGCTCTTTTTCCTCTTGAGGTTCTGAAGGCTTCTCTGTTGAGCTCTTAACGTCAGGTCTGTCCTCATTCTTTGTCTGTTTCTCCTGTTTGGATTCCTTTTCTTCCTTCGAGCTTACTTTCTTTTCTGCCGTATCCTTCTTACTGTTGCTATTATCGTTAATAGATACTGACTCAACCTTCTTGACCTCGCTATTCTGTTCGTTCTCTTCTTCTTTCCTCCCTTCGAGTTTTCTTCTCTCAGGTTCCTCAGGAGTCTCATCTTCCTTCCTGTCCTCTTTATTTCGAGTATCGTGTTCTGGCTCTGTCGTAGATGTTTCGGATCTGCTTTCCTCCTCAGCCCTGACTCCTTCTTCAGCATCTTCTACCTTCTCCGTAGTTTCAGTATCAGCCTCCACCTCTGTATCTACTGTTTCCGACTCTTCCACTTCTTCCTCAGCCTCTACATGCTGCGTCTCAGGAATCTCCTCAACCTCGTACTCTTCAACCTCTTCAGTCTCATCAGCCTCAATCTCTATCTCATCAGCCTCAAGATCAAGCTCTCCTCCCTCACCTGTTTTAAGCTCTTCAGCAGGCTGTTCAGCAGCATACTCCAAGACCATCCCTTTAACAGCAGAATAGGTTATCTCAACGTAACCGCTTTTCTCAAGCGCTCTCGCCCAGGTCTTAATAGTTTTCTCTGGAACACCGAGGTCCTCAGCAATATCGCTTACCGGGAACTTAGTCTTCTCCTCCAAGAAACTCAACAATGTATCTGCACCGGTCTCAATATCTCCATC
>JBDGSF010000079.1:0-8295 GCA_042217675.1 Candidatus Nanohaloarchaea archaeon
CCTCGCTGAATATATCCAGGGCCTCACCGTCACAGTCCAGCTCCTGTCCGAGGTAGTATGCTATCGTGGGAGCCACGTCGATTATCTTTGCCTCTTCTATCCCTCCTGCCCGGAAGCTCGGTCCGAGCGCCGCAACTATGCCCGTGTCCGAATGGACGAAGGCATCGTTCGAGAGGAACTGCTCAGGGAAAATGGCGGAGCCGGTTGAGACATTCTGCTGCATCTTGATAACAATCTCGGGCATATTATCCGTCTCCTCGTAGAGATCTTCCGATAGCCAGATCTTATCGACCCCCTCGACTTCCCCCATTCCCTCCTTTATATCTCTCTTCAGGCTCTCTACCTCTTCCGGCTGGACGTTTTCGTGGTTGATATTTATGTCTGCGTAGCTAATCGATCCGCCGCGGTAGGAGTACGCCGTGGTTCTCTCGAAGTCGATATACTCTACGCCTGTGGAGTCGGGCGATAGCTCCACATTTGTCTCGGAGCTGACGATATCGTTGGCCTTCTTCAGCAGCGGTCTCAGCGGTGTGTCTGCAAGCCGGGCCGCGAAAGACTGAAGTCGCTCCCTGAGGTCTCTGGAGGAGCCTCCTTCCTCGAGTTCGAGGTAGCCGTTGTCACGGAGCCACGCGTTCGGGTAGAAGCACTTCTCCACCTGCTTGAAGCCGTGGTCAGATATTATCAGAACGTCGTCGTACTTCTCCAGCTTCTTGCCGACCACCTCGTCCATCATCCCGTACGTCTCAAGTATCTGCTCCCTGCTGTCGGCGGCGTGTCCCATCCTGTCGGGGAGGTGGTAGACCTCCACCCGAACATCCACGTCGTCAGGGGTTTCCGAGAACACCTGCCTCTTCTTCTCGAATATCCTCCTGAACGCGTCCCTTCTCTCCGAGGCGCTTGAGGCCTCGCCGTGGTCAGGATAGTCAAGCTCGGGCAGCTCGTCTTCAAGTGTTTCAGGATAGACACCCGGATCCTCGGCCATCGGGAGCCCCTCTACAGCGTATCCGTCCAGCGGCCAGACCGGAGAGTTTCCCGGCACACTGTTCAGCCCGAACCGTCCATCGATCCTGTCCCATACCATGTCTCCCCTCCACCTCTCCGAGGGAGCAGTGAAACGCTCCCGGTCCTCGTCCAGCTCCGTCAGGTGGTACGTATCGAACCTGTCCGGTCTCTGCCCCGAAAATATCGACACCCACGCCGGTATCGTGACCGGCGGCACAGTAGACTTCATATCGCCGAAAACACCTTCCTCTATCAAATTCTCCATGTTCGGCATAAGCCCTCTATCGATAGCTTCCTCGACGTACTCCCTGACAGCGCCATCGATACCGAGAACGAGGAGCGTCATAGAGATATCTTGCGGCGGAAGGATTTTAACCGTTTACCGCTACACATCCAGGCCATCGATATCCGTGCCCGCAGATCCTTCCGGCTTTCCCGGTCTCGAAAAAATCTCCCGGCCCAGGAGACCTGAAAGCAGGATCCTCAGGTCCTCCCTCAAAACGTCTTTCCTGAGCCCGGTGTCGCTGCCGGGGTTCCAGTCACCGTTCTCGAAACGCCAGGTGTTCCTGTAGGAGGCGTATCCATCGTTTACCACCACTCCTTCACCAGGTTCCGCGGAACGGATATCGACTCCATCCGAACCGAGCGCTTCTCTGCCGGTCATCTGCAGGCAGGTCTCCACTATATCTATCATCCTCATGCATCGTGCGTCGATATCGACGTCGTAGAAAACAGTCGGGACACGGACGAGCTCCCGGGACATCGGATGGCCGTGCGCGTACCTCCTTCGCAGGTTCTTCCTCTCGCCCAGCAGTTCGCCGTGGTCTGACGTGAAAACCACAAGAGTATCCTCCAGTATCCCTCTCTCGGCCAGCTCCTCAAGATGGTCACGGAAATGGCTTTCCACCCCCTCCACGCCCTGCCGGTATCTCTCCCTGAGCCCGCCCACGGTATCGAACGAGCGGGTGTAGTCCCCATCATGGACGTGCTCCAGCTCGTTGCCGTGGTGCACCTCATTGTACGGCGTATGAGACTCCATCGCCCTCTCCACGAAAACGAACGGCTCTTCGATATCTTTCAGCTCCGTGCCGGAGGGAAGATCTTTCAGTACGTTGCTCCTCACAGGATCAAGCTCGTAGTCGTAGTAGCACCCGTTTTCAAACCTGTCGAACACCGTCTCGAGCGCCGGATCCAACCTGTCCTCGAATCCTCTTACGGAGTGCTTTTCAGGGCTGACACCGGTCAGGAGTGATGAAAATGATACCGGTGTATGCAGTCCTGCAGCGAGGGTCTGGACCGCGGTGCCTTCAGAGGCTATGCTCTCCGGGAGGTAGTCCCACCGAAGAGAGTCGGCCACGAAGATCAAGAGGTTCGTGAACTCGTTTTGCTCTCCCACGCTTTCGAGTTGCACGGCACTGTTATTTAATCAACGGTTCTCTATGACCGAGAGGAACTCCTGCCTGTAACTTTCCGCCGCCCTATGCCAGGTGAAACGGTCGTTGACCGCCTCGTAGGCCGACTTCCCGAGCTCTCTTCTCAGGGAGGCATCATCCACCAGGAGTTCTATCTTCTCGAGCATCTCCGCCGCGTTCGCGGCCCTGAAGCCGTTGACACCGTCCTCGAAGTTCTCGTCGTGGACTTCCTTTTCTATCACTATCGAGGGTTTGCCGAAGAAGTTGGCCTCGAGCGGCGGTATGCCGAATCCCTCGTTGAAGCAGTTGGATACGAAGAAACTGCATTTCCTGTAGAGCTCCGCCATCCTGTCATCGCTGACCGTCCCGTTGATCACCTCGACGCTGTCGAACCTCTCAAGCTCCTCCGGCCCGGAAAGGAGCTTTATCGGGTAGTCTACCCTCTTCGCGACGTAAGGCAGGTGCGCTATCCCGTCCGACCAGAAGATGTATCCTTCATCGTCGTCACTTATCCCTGAGCCAAGATAGTCTGCGCCGTTGTGTATCCTGACAGTCGAGGCCTTCAATCTCGACTCCACCAGGTCTCTCGACTTGTCAGATATGCAAACCACTCTCTCGTTCCCGCACATGTAACGGAAACCCCTCTTCATCAAACGGGTGCGTACGACGTGGGCGAGCTCCGGTATGCCCCGCGGAAAACGGGTCTGCGGGTTCTGGCGGAAGCTGTGGTACGTGAAAACGCTCGGAGGCCTGGAGTTAGCGACCATGCTGTTGAAGAAAAACGAATGGTTCCAGACGAGATCTGCGCCGTCCAGCCTGCGCCTGACGCTCCGCCGGTAGTAGTCGGTACCCCACCCCGGCAGCCTTTTCTCGAATATGTCGAACTCGACCCCCTCAAGGCCATCTCTGGCCATCTGTGAAGGTTCTGGTGTCAGTATCTCGAAGTCGAAATCGTCGGATAGCTCGGCTGTAACTGCCTGTATGACTCTCTTTATTCCATCGAAGTGCGGGCCGTTGAAGGGATGGGGTATCTTCACCTTCATCTTCTGAACGTTAGACGGTTCTTTTCCGAGCTTCTTAAACCGTGAGGTCGGATGAAACTGTAATAAGCTGGAGGGTCAAACAGCTGCCATGGTCGACCAGAAATACCTCAACACCCTCGTAAAGGCGGCGGGATGGGGCCTGATAGGCCTGATGTTCTCGAAGGTGGTCAGCTACCTTTACCGGCTGGTGGTCGCCCGCTACATGGGCCCGGACGTTTACGGAACACTTCAGCTCGGTATAGTGGCCCTGAGCTTCGTCGGGACTGTCACGGTCTTCTCGCTGAGCCCCGCGATAAAGACCTTCGTGCCCAAACACGTAAGGGAGGACGACTGGGCAGCGGTAAGAGGCACCGTCCTGTCCGCGCTCGCCATCACGGGAACGCTCTCGATCCTCGGCGCGGCGCTGATGTACCTCGGCGCCGGGCTGATCGCCAACCGCATATTCCAGGCCCCGCAGCTGACACCGGTCATCCAGATCTTCGCCTTCGTAGTGCCTTTCTCCAACCTCTCGACCGTGGTTTACTCCACCATCAAGGGGTTCAAGGAGGTGAAATACAACGTATTCCTCGTAACCGTCCTCACCTCCTCCGTCCAGCTCGTGGCCACCGTGATCCTTATGCTGGTAGGTCTCGACCTGCTCGCAGCCGTCTACGGCTGGGCCGCGGGCGTCATAATACCGTTGTTCATCGGTATCTACATCCTCGAGAAAAAGATAGAGCCGGTGTTCACCCGGAACGTGAAGCCGGACATGAACTTCAGGGAGCTGACCAGCTACTCCTACCCCCTGCTCCTGTCGGGCATGATAGGCGAACTGCTGGGATGGGCTGACACGTTCCTGATAGGATACTTCATGAACGAGACCGAGGTCGGCTTCTACAACGCCGCGCTGCCAACGGCGGCCATACTGATGATACCGCAGAAAGCTCTCGGACAGCTCACTCTCGAGTCCATGTCGGAGAAGGCTCACGACAGGGAGGCGCTTTCCGACACTCTGAAAACCCTTACACGGTGGAACACCGCGGTCGTGCTACCGATGTTCCTCCTGATGGCGCTTTTCTCCAGGGAGGTTATCCCCCTGCTTTTCGGCAAAGAGTACCTGTCGGCGGCGGCCGCGCTCGCGATACTGTCGTTCGGGAAGCTCTACAGCGCATCGGTCGGCTACATCGGCGACATGCTGAAGGCCATCGAGGAAACACAGATATTCTGGAAGAACTCCGTCCTCAGCCTGGCGCTCAACCTCGGCCTGAACTCCATCCTGATACCCGGCCTCAAGATCAACGGTAGCTTCATCGTCCCCGAGCTCGGCATAACCGGCGCCGCGATCGCCACGACCTCGTCGATAATCATAATGCAGACCGTGCTGCTCGCGGAGGCGTACTACTACAAGGGCATAATACCGTTCAACAGGAAGACCTGGAAACCTGTAGCCGCCTCCCTCGCCGCCCTGGCATTCACATACACAGCCATCCAGCTCCTCTTCCCGTCAACAACCCCTCTCTGGGTCCTGGTGCCCGGCGCGGCCGCCTTCGGGCTGAGCTACGCGTTCGCATTCCTGCTGCTCGGGGGAATCGAGGAGGAGGACAGGAACCTCATGCTCGACGCGGCCGGCAGGATCGGAAGACGTGAAGATGCCAGGCGAACGGTCGACCGCCTGGAAAAACTCGCGCTGCTCTAGTCCAGGTAACCGAGGCCTCTCAGGCGCTCCTTGACCTTCTCCTCCTCTTCCTCGGAGTAACCCGAGTCTTCCTGCTGCTTCTCCCTCTTGATCTTCTCCACCACCTGCTCCAGCAGGTAGTGAACGTACTCATCGGTTTCATCAAAATCCTTCTCCTCCGCCCTGGCCTCCAGCACGGAGTAGATATCGTCATCTATATCTACCGAAGGCATCCTGAATCACATACAGGCATTCTCTCGGAGAGTTAAAAACCGAACGGGGCGTACTAGAAGTCGATATCCTCCACACCCGTTCTCCTACCCGCTCGTGCTCTCCGGCATCATAGGAACCGTGCTGGGATGGACAGACACCATCTTCCTCGGCTACTTCATGGAAGAGTCGACAGTCGGATACTACAACGCCGCCTTGCCGACCGCTATGCTGATGATGATACCCATGAAGGCGTCCGACGAGCTCGCCCTGCCGTCCTTCTCGGAAATCGGATGACACAGAGCACCTCCGCTCCGTCTTGAAGTCGCTGACACGGTGGACCACCATCGCCACGCTGCCGATGTTCATGGCGATGGCGCTGTTCGCCCCCGAGGTGCTCCACCTGCTGTTCGGCCAGCCATATACAACAGCGGCAACAGTTCTCACCCTGCTGTCCTTCGGCTACCTTTACAGCGCCTCCGTCGGCCACCTAGGCGCCATACTCAAGTCGGTCTCCGAGACCAAGATACTGTTCAAGAACAGCGTCTTCAACTTCTTTCTGAACACTATCCTCAACCTCGTGCTGATACCGGAATGGGGGCTCGGCCTCGGCATGCTCGGCGCCGCCATCGCCACCACCACCTCCATCCTGGTCATGAACACCATAATCGTCGCCGAGGTCTACCACGTCAAGGGCTTCACACCGTTCAACCGCAAAGTATGGAAACCGATAGCCGCCTCCATCCCCGCGCTGCTCCTAACCTATCTAGGACTCCAGCTCATCTTCCCCGCCGGGACACCGGTCTGGGCCATGATACCGGGCGGCGCGTTCTACGCCGGCCTCTACGGCCTCACCTTCCTCGCTCTCGGCGGCCTCGAAGAAGACCGGAAGAGTATACAGGCTGCAGGAAGAAAGTTCGGCTACGAGGACCTTAGCGAGAAATTGTTACGAACAATGGAAAGACTTTCACTTCTGTAAATAATCTCTACTCTTAATCAGCTTCTCGATTCCTTAACTCCATGTACCTAGTGGCTTCTGCCAGCGCGTCAGGCTTACCGGCATCAATCCAGAACTGGTCGAGAACTTCATACCCAAGTTCTCCTCTATCCAAGTACCAGTTTAGTATATCAGTCACCTCGTACTCCCCCCTGTCGGAGGGCTCCATTCGATCTATAAACCTGAACAGGCTGTTATCCCTGTCGTTATAGAAACCGTAACAGCCGGTAATAGCGTACGTTGAATTAGGGTCATCCGGTTTTTCCTCGATATCTACTATGATATCGGAATCCATTTCAGGGTTTGCATACCTTTCAGGATTCTGTACAGGCTTCAGGAAAACCTGGGCCTCTAGATCGCTCTTCTGGTAAGCCTCTATCTGTTGCCTTAGGCTGCCGCCGTAGATATTGTCGCCCAGTATCACGATAAACTTCTCTCCCGGCTCTATAAAACCCTCTGCAAGCCTTATAGCGTGGGCTATTCCCTTCGGCTCCCTCTGAATCTTATAGGTTATATCTCCATCAAAACTGAAATCTAGTTCCTTTCCTGGTTGTAGGAATCTGGGAACCATCCCCAAGAAGCTCCAGAAAATCACCGGCATGTCCTTCTCCAGATACCAAAAGAACCTCATCAATACCTGCATCCCCCAGAACATCCAGAGGATAGTAAATCATCGGCCTGTCGTAAACCGGAAGGAGATGCTTAGTTGTGACTTTAGTATCCAGAGCCAAAGACCTTAACCCTTCGCTGATCCTCCGCTTCAGTCCGGCAGTTCTATCGCTTACATCTCTATCAGCACTCTTAGTCTCCAGGTAACCGTTCTCCTCAAGCCAGGTGTTAACTGAGAAACGCCTCGTCGCCTTCACCGCTCCATGGTCGCTCAACACGATTATCTCCAGATCTTCACGTTCCATCAGCTCCCCTAGCATCTCGTCGCACCGCTTGTAAGCCTTCAGCAGGTCCTTGTCCGAGGAGCAGTGGTGCATCATCGTATCCGGAAGACGGAAAACCTGGAAGTACACGTCCGCATCCTTGTTGTCCAGGAACCAGTTCAGCAGTTTCTTCCTTCTTTCGAAGAATTCGAACGCCTTCTCTCCGTTTCTTCTCGCTATTATAATTCTCGAGCCCTTCTATCTCGAAGTCTCCAATATCTGCCACTATTTCATCATAGAGATCATGAGGACAAGTCTGCTTCTCTCCTACATTAAAAATTCCCCCAACTGCATAACCCTCTATATCTCTTATAGGAAACCCTGGAATATCGGAAACTACGGCTTTTCCATCAATATAGCTCCAAAATTCCTGATATCTTGTTTTAGGCGGGTGGAAAGAAAAACTGTATTCCTCAAATTCTATAACTTGAAAATCAAACCGGTTCAAACTCTCTGGTTTCTGGCCGGTGAAACCTGAAGCCCAGGCCGGTATAGTTATTGGCGGCAATGTCGACTCTAGAGAAGTTGTTTTCTTTGTCAAGAATGAAAAGTAATTCAGCTCTTCTGATTTTTCCTGAATGAAACTTCTATCAAGCCCATCTAATCCTAGAACTATTAATTCATCCAACTATCACAGAGATTGGACAAAGTATGTTATATACCAAACTATCCTTCGCTTATGACATCCCAAGGAACTTCTCTGAGAACTCGGGCATTCAATCCTCTAGGGTGACCATAAAGCCCATTCTCACCTAACAAATTCCCATGGTCAGAGGTCACAATAGTTCTGCCAGCTAGTCCTGTGGAAAGCCTGTCAATGGCGTCCTCGACTTCTCGTAAGTTCTGCTTATATCCTTTAACAGCACGTTCTCGACTGATTTCAGACTTCATAGCTTTGTTCCAAACGCTTTTCCCTCCGTCATCTCTCATTAACCAGTCGAAACCGCTACCTGCTTCAGGATCAGATATAAACGGTTGATGTGGTTGCATGAAATGAATAATCTTTCTCTTATCAGGAAACAGTTTTTCAGCAGTCAAAGCATCT
>JBDGSF010000008.1:0-4989 GCA_042217675.1 Candidatus Nanohaloarchaea archaeon
ACGGTTTTGAATCCTGACGAGGTTGATGACGAGGCCTGGGCTATTGAGACTGTGGATGAGTATCCGAGAAGTTTTTACGAGGAGACTAGAGAGTACAAGGAGCCGTGGAACCTTGAAACTGATATAGAGATAGGTGAGGATATTGTTCACTCTGAAAGGCCTTACTCTCACGGTTATGCTGCTGAGACTTCTGATATTGATGATGGGCCTACGCAGTCGGAGTACGTTACCCTGGATGAGATGAGTGAGAAAACCAGCAACCAGCTGGAGCTGGGGGAGAGGATTAGAGCTGTAGATGAGAATGCGGTTGCGGATCTTCTTCTCGACAAACACTTTATCCCGGATATAAAAGGTAATCTGCGTTCTTTCTCCAGCCAGAAGATGCGGTGTGTGGACTGTAATGAAAAGTTCAGGCGTGTACCGCTTACAAATCAGACTATAGCTCCTTCAGGCAAGACTACTGCGGAGTGTCCTGAGTGCGGGGGCAAGGTGCTTCTGACTATTTCCGAAGGAACGATTAAGAAGTATTTGGAGCCGTCAAAAAGGATTATAGAGAATTACGAGGTTTCTCCATATATCAGGCAGCAAATTCTTATATTAAATAAGACAATTCAGAGTCTTTTCGGTAAAAGCGATCGCCAGACCGGGCTCAAGCAGTTCTCTTGACATAGAGCACCAAAACCTTCTTTAGATTCGATACCTCTCTACTACTCATGGATGGCCAGGTAGAACTTAAGGAGGTAATGACGGAAGGCGTAGTAGCAGTAAACGCAGAAAGCAACGTAGTAGAGGCTTCAAACAAGTTAAAGAGAGAGGATATTAGAGGCCTTGTAGTAATAGAAGATGAGGATGTTGTAGGAGTGGTTGTATCAAGAGATATTGCTTACGAGGTTGTTGCAGAAGGCAAAAGCGCCAGAGAAACGAAGGTAAAGGATGTAATGAGTGAGGATTTGGTTGTTGCTGAGGAAGACGAATACCTTGATGAGGTTGCCATGGCAATGTCACAGAACAATGTTTCGCGGATCCCTGTGGTCAGAGGCGACATGGTTGTAGGGATCGTAACCCAGAGCGATATTCTCAGAGCCTGGCCAGGATTCGCTGAAATAATGCAGGAGGAAGAGGTGATCGAATAATGGAAGAAGAAGTACAGGTAAGAGAACTGATGACTGACGGAGTCATAGCGATAGACCAGGATAAAACCGTTAGAGAAGCTGCTCAACTACTGAAGGAAGAAGGGATAAGAGGCCTTGTAGTTGTAGATGATGAAGAAGCTGTGGGAATAGTAGTATGCAGAGACATTGTCTACAGAACAGTAGCAGACAACAAGGATCCTGAAAAGGTCAAGGTAGAAGATATAATGAGTGAGGACCTGGTTGTTGCCGAGGAAGACGAATACCTGGATGAAGTAGCTATGGCGATGGCTAGAAACGATATCTCCCGTGTCCCTGTCGTAAATGACGATATGCTTGTAGGTATCGTAACCACAAGCGATATCTTGAGGGCCTGGCCGGGATACGCCGAGGTAATGGGAGAGGAAATCGAACTGGAGGCCTCTGCAGCACCGAGACAGGAGTCACGTACCGGTGTATGTGAAAGCTGTGAGAACTACAGCGAGGACCTGAGAGAGGTTAACGGGATGTTGCTCTGTGAGGAATGCCGGTGATAAACCGGTTCGTACTACTTTTTTATCTACAGTTCTCCAAATACTTCACAAAACATGGGAATGAAGATCACTGAGGAAGTTGACAGGAGAAGAATAACTATCCGGGTAGAAGACCCTGAGAAAGTGTACTCTTCCTTCAAGACGCTTCTGGAGGAGAAAATAGGTTTTTCCTCAGTGAACGAGGAGAAGTACTACAACGATGTAGAGGGTAAGGATTTAAGGGTTAAGCTGACCGCGTCGATGGATATGGATCACCTGACCTCGGGGAAGATGAAGATCTACCTTCACGTCGACAGAGAGGCCTCGGAAGCAGATATACAGCTGAAAACCAGTCTTGTAACGGAGTACCCTACCGACAAGGACTACCAGGAATCCCTTCTCTACTACGCTTACCGCTCGCTGTACGACAAGTTCCTTTACGGCTCTACGCGTGGAGGATACCGGGGAGAAGCCGAGGAAAAAACCGATACACTTGTAAACTACATAAGACAGGATCTGGAGGCGGAACCAAGTGGTTAAGTTCGAGGAAGAAGCCCTGACACGGGAGGATCACTACTTTCTCGACGAGGACCCGGCCAGAATATATAGAGGCCTCAAAGACCTTCTGGTGGACGAGTTCGACATGGATAGAATCGAGGAAGCCAAGAACGAGTTCAACGTTTCAGGCCCTAAAGACAAGATCAATATCCACGCATTCAAGGAGAAATCACCTAACACTGTTCTCTACTTCAATCTTTCCTGGAGGGTTCAGAGCCCGGACGATATCTACACCATGGGTGACAGGCCTGACGACATCCACCAGGCCCGTGTCAAGACCACAGGAAAGGTTGTAACCGTTTACCCCGGAGGAAGCAGCGATGTCAACACCCCTGAACCTCTATCCGAGGACATCGGAAACTACGACAAATCGCATCTGGCGGATTCGAAGTCCCGTTTCCAGCGCTCGAAGTTCTACGAGATACTGGTTGGAACCTGGTACCACAGGTTTTACTACAGCGAGATCGAAAAGTATGAAGAGGAGGCAGCCCAGATAGTTATACGGATTCAAAACCTTATGAGGGAAAGATTCGGAGTCGAAGACGGAATCGCAAGGACCGCTGGCTCCGGATACAGGCCTCCATGGAAGTGATTAAAATGAGCGACGACGAACCCGGGGTTTTCGGAAAGCTGATGTGCTGGCTGCATCATCCAGGCACTTACGAAACCGATTACGAGGAGGACAAGTTCGAGGACTCCGACGATCTCTGGGGGAACCCTGTTTTCGGAGGTGACTGGGTTGAAATACAGACAAAGGTGGAGTCGTATGAAAGCCCTAACGTGGTCACGATCTACGAGGACCACGGGAACATTCTGGAAGAGATAGGCCTCGGGAGTCCAAGCGAGTCTTTCTACTACGAGAACCTGGATAACGGAGAGTTTGAGTCCGAGATGGAGTCCACCGCTGATCTTCCAAGCGGCAAGGGAGAGATGAAGTTGACTATCAACCCTGAGACAAAGTATCCTCCTTCAGACGACAACGAGTTCGCCTTAATTGATTACTGGGTGCAGCTGGAGGTAAGCTTCGACTTTCCCGACGGCGTGGACTGGATGCCCCGGATCTTTGCATACCCGTTGAATAAGTTCCTCAAGAAATGGTTTGTAAGCCAGCTAGGAGGCCGTATGGTAGGATACGATATGGAGTTCGCCAGAGAAAAACTAATGGATTACTTCGACTCATTGAGAAAGTATCACGGAGAGGAACCTGTACAGACCAAGACACTGGACGGCCAGTACTCCGATTTGGAGGAACCTTTCTTCCAGTAAGGTTACCGGTAAAAGCTTAACCTTGCCAATAATTATTGAGAAAGGTAACTTTCTCACCGGCTGCCCTCGGTCAGCAGATGCGACCTCTGGGACTACAGGGATGATCATCTGTGTTACAGGGCAGCCACACCTACTTTTACAGAGGCAGAAAAACCAATGACAGAGTTCTACGTTAAAGTGAAGCCAGGCCAGGAAGAATTCAGGATAGAAGAAGGAAGCTTTCCAACCATTTTCCTGGAGTCAGAGGCCGAAAACGGCAAGGCCAACGTAGAGCTCGTCCAGAGAATGAAACAGATACTTGGTGAAAAACCCGGTATTATTTCAGGCCATAAAAGCAGGAGGAAAAAGCTGAAGGTAGATCTCAGCGAGGAAAAAGTTGAACAGAAAATGGAGGAGAAGATAAATGGGTAAAACGTCACAGAAATCCGCGAAATACATGATAAAAGCAGAAATCGAGATAGCAGGGATAGTAGAAAAATCCGATATAGTAGGCGCAGTCTTCGGCCAGACAGAAGGCCTTCTAGGAGACCAGCTAGATCTCCGCGAGCTCAAACAGAAAGGAAAAGTGGGGAGAATGAACCTGGAGCTAGAGCATGCGGATGGAAGCACAGAGGCAGAACTTGAACTTCCCTCCTCTCTCGACGCCACTGAAACCGCTCTACTTGCGGCCTCGCTGGAAACTATTGAAAAGATAGGCCCGAGCAATGCCGATCTAACTGTTGAAGCTATTGAAGACCTGCGAGTAACCAAGAGAGACTACATCGTCAAACGCTCAAAACAGCTTCTGCACGAGATAGAGCGCGAGACACCGGATAAAAAAGAACTGATGAACGAGATCAGGAAAGAGGTAAGAAAAGAAGAACTTACAGAGTACCATTCCTTCACCGCAGGCCCCGACGTCGAATGGGATGACAGCATCGTGATAGTCGAAGGAAAAGCCGACGTCGTAAACCTCCTTGAAAACGGAGTGAAAAACGCATTGGCCATAGGAGGAACCTCAGTGCCTTCACAGATAGAGAGAATAGCAGAGGAAAAAGAACTGACAGCATTCCTCGACGGAGACAGAGGAGGAGACCTGATACTCAAAG
Source organism: Candidatus Nanohaloarchaea archaeon (assembly GCA_042217675.1). Classification (GTDB taxonomy): domain Archaea; phylum Nanohalarchaeota; class Nanosalinia; order Nanosalinales; family Nanosalinaceae; genus Nanohalovita. Next base: position 4,555 of record JBDGSF010000008.1, read on the forward strand.
AGCTAAAGGAGAAAGCCGAGCCAGAATACGTAGCAAGAGCACCAGAAGGAAAAGAAGTTGAAGAACTCTCCGAAAGAGAAATACATTCCGCTCTCCGCGACAAAGAACCTGTAAAATACACGGAAGAACCTGAAGTAGAAAACAACCTGGATGAAAAAGACGCAGAGCTTTTCACTGAAAAACTCTCGGAACTCACCGGTACAAGAGCAGTCAACACCCTCGACAAAGACGGAGAAGTAAAGGAAAAAAGGCCTTTATCCCGGATCAACGATCTAGGGAAAAACTGTTACGCTGTAGTAATAGACGGCGAAGTAGATGAAGAAGCAGTGGATAGAGCCGAAAAACTTGACGCAGAATACCTTGTAGGCCGTTCACGTAACGAGACTGCGTCCTCCAGCCGGCTGGAAATACTGGTTAAAGAGGAACTTTAGCCCC
>JBDGSF010000080.1:0-4715 GCA_042217675.1 Candidatus Nanohaloarchaea archaeon
CCGCGGCTGGATCACCTCCAGAAAACCTAGCTTCTCCGACACAAACCGGAGAAGCTGACTCACTCCACTTCAGCTATCGAGTGGAAATGATCTTTCCGTCTCTCCTGCACTTTCTTTTTAATTCTACAGAGACCCAACTCTCACCTGACTGCATGGACAGTAGGACCACCAAGGACCATGAAGGATACCTGGGCTTCAGATCGTTCAACTGGGGTGTCACCCTGATAGCTCCGGTAGCAAGTTACACGACCGCATACGACGCGGAGCTCAACCCGCGGCGAGAACCGGCCTCCGGGGAACTTATGGCCCAGACATCGCAGCAGCTTGACAGTGCCGAAAGACTGGCGTCCTACAGGGAGGGGGGGATGGTGCCCGGGCAGCCTCCTGCCCGATGACGAGTACTTCCTTGACTACATACCCGGCTACAGCATCGACGACGAAGAACTGGAGGAGCCCCGTCCACAGGAAGTCCCGCTCCCTGGAGACCCTCAGGATTTCTTCGAGGCAGCTTTACAGGACCCGGGCGTGGCAGCCAAGCTGGAGCAGAAAGAGGACCATGCCTGTGGAAGAGGTATCAGGGTTCCATGACGTAGCTGAGCAGCAGGCCCGTTATACCCGCGAGGAATATCGCGCCGGGCCACAGGTGGACCGACCACGTAACGCCGCCGGCCAGGAAGAGCGTGGCGAAGTAAGCTGCGTGGAACATCGCGGGGACCAGGAACGCGAACGCCCGGAACTGCGTCGAGCCACGGGCAGGAATCCGCTCCATGTAGACGATATCGGAGAGTGCCGCGGCGAGCAGGAAGCCGGGCAGCAAAACGTAGTTACCTGACAGGAAGGCCATGCCGGCCGCGTTGAGCCCGAGCACGTAAGTCAGAGCGCCCGGAACGAGATCGAACCTGTCGGATAGCAGCAATGCGAAACCTGCGAGGAACGCAGACTGGACCATAACAGATAGCATACCTATCTCTATCCCCGCGGCCGCCGGTATGGCGGTAGCACCCGAGGCTGTCGCGGGACTGTACCAGCTGGCGCCGAACGGCCGGAGCATCAGGTGGGCATACATCGTCATGAAAGTGAATACCGACAGCAGGACGGCTGAAGAGGTAAGAACAGGGAACTGCTCTCTCCAGTTCCTGGAAAGGTCGCGGTCCCAGAGGTTGCGGAGCGGGCCGGAGACGAATACCGAGGCTCCAGCAGCAAGCAGCAGGTGCGTCGGGCTGTAAAGCGCTTCTGTCGTGGACTCGATACCGAACGCGCCGTGCCACAGCATGTCACCAAAGCCGCCAGCGAAGAACATCACCAGGCCGTAGAGCGTCAGCCGGTGACTCCCCGGCAAACCCTCCAGAGGCTGCCCTTCACGCTTCCAGCCCCGGTACAGGAAGTAGCCGAATATCGAGAAGGTGGCGAGGAACGCGGAGTAGAAAAGACCGTGCTCGGGCGTGAAGAACGTGACTGGCGCTCCGTGGACGTGGTTGTGGCCGTCCGAGAAGACCCCGGCTATGAACCAGATAAAAAGCACGGAGAGCACCGTGTCGAACCGTTCCTCAAGCCGCCCTGGAACATCCATGGCTGAAGTTTCCGGTACGTCGAATAAAAGCTCCCCGGTCATAGATCCTGACGCAGGAAGAAGCCGTAGGCGCCAGCAAGGACGAGCGAGGTCTGGCTGATGAGATACACGAGGTAGCCGAACGACGAACCCAGGCTTTCCGCGAACGTAGGCTCCAGACCTTCCTGTGAGTTATACCGCGTGCCGAGCATCGTGCCCGTGAACTTCTTGTAGACCGCGGAAGACGAGATCTTGGTGACCGTGGACTTGAACCGCTGCCGCTTCGCCTCCAGCTGCTCCCGTAACTCCTCACGGGACGGACCCTCGCGCTCCTGTACCGGCTCCTCGGGCGCGCCCGGCCTTACAGCCTCTCCCTCTGCAACGACACGTCCCTCCATCTCCGCATGTACAACAGCGGGCTCCCTAGTATCGGGGCCGGGCAGCTTCTTCTCGATAGAGCTGTACGGGTACAGCGTGTTGGCGGCGAAATCTGCGATGAACGGAGTGCCGATGAACAGGATGAGCACGAGCGCGCCGGCTATCAGTGACCGCCATCTTGAACGGAACACTGTGGAGAAGAACGTTCCAAGGCCTATGAAGAAAGTTATGTAGATGACAGTCCCGATCCATATCATCGACAGCCGGGAAACCGTTTCCAGTCCGGGCAGCTTGCCGGTCATGAATATCGCGAGGCCGGATGAAACCGTTAACGCGGAAAGTATCGCGAAGGCGACCGTGAAGATCCCCGCCGCGAGCTTTCCATTGATTATCTCGTCCCGGTATATCGGGTAGGACAGCAGCAGCTCTATAGTGCCGTCCTCCCTCTCCTTCGAGATGTAATCGTAGCTGAGCAAAAGACCGAGCAGGCCCGCCGTCATCGGCATGTTGAAGCTGAACAGCGGCTGGAAAACCTCTATCAGCGTCGGCTTCTCGGGTGCCGCACCGTAGATGTCACCGCTACTGAAATCCTCGAGGCTCTCCTGGTAGTTCTGTATCCCGATGTAGACCGATACCATGGATAGAACCAGGAACAGGCCCAGAACTATCAGGAACCGGCGGCTGGAGAAACTGTCCTGCAGCTGTTTCCTGCCGACGTCCCACATCGATCCCATCAGCCGGTCAGCTCCAGATAGGTGTTTTCAAGGGTTGATTCTTTCAAACGGAAATCCCTGACGCCCGCGCCCGCATCCACGAGCTGCTCTACTATGCTCTCGCGGTCATCCTGCGCCTGCAGCTCGAAACTGTTCCCGTCCCGCTGGAACCCGATACCCATCGAGTCGAAGACCTGCTCCGCCTTCCCGGGCTCTTCGACCTCGACCTCTATCTCGATATCAGAGCCGGCCTCCTCGCTGAGCTCCTCTTTTGTTCCGGAGGCCTTGATTATGCCGTCAGCGAGTATGCCGAACCGGTCGCACAGCGGGGATATCTCACCTGTTATGTGGGACGATATGATGACCGTCATGTCCTTCTCCCGGTTGATCTTCTCGATGTGCCTCCTGAACTTGTTCTTCCCTTCCGGGTCGAGACCTGTGGTGGGCTCGTCGTATATAGCGATATCCGGCTGCTTTATGAGCGACTGCGCGATACCCAGCCGCTTCTTCATGCCGGTTGAGTAGTCCCCGACCCTCCTGTCCGCGTCATCCTCAAGATCGACAAGGGCCAGTAGTTCATCGAAATCCGGGTCCTGGTCTGCGAGAGCCGCGAAGTAACGCAGGTTCTCCCGGCCGGTCAACTCGCCGTAGAAGTTGACATCGGACGGCAGGTACCCGACCTGTCGCTTCACTTCCTTGCCGCTCAGGTTGGAGCTGCCGTTTATCCTTATACTTCCGGAGTCCTGCTTGAGAAGACCGAGCATGGTCTGGAACAGCGTGGTCTTTCCTGCGCCGTTCGGGCCGAGGATGCCGTATATCTCGCCCTGTTCCACCGCGAGGTCCACGCCTGTAAGGACTTCCAGGTCCCCGTAGCTCTTGCAGACGTCTTCGAGTTCGATGACCGGCACAGCGTTCACCTCCTGCCGAACTTCCGGTATACCGCGGCCAGGGCGCCGAGGCTGACGAGCATTATCAGGATGCCGACGTACCGGAGGCCGCTCTTCTGGCTTACGTTCACCCGTATCCGCTGCGGCTGCTGGCTCTCCGCTTCCTCCGACGAGGCGGAGACCTCGAAGAAGTAGTCACCGGGTTTCGCGTCCTGCGGCACCGTCGCCCGGACGACGAACCTGCGCGCGTCGTACTGCCTTATGAACTCCATCTCACGCGGCTGTTTCTCCGCCTCCCATCCCTGGGGCGACTCCACGCTGATAGAGACCGCGGAAAGACCTACCTCGCCGCTGTTCCTGACCTGGACAGGTATCGATATCGTCTCCCCAGGATTCGCTCTTATGTATTTCTTGCGCGCCTCCATGTCCATCTCCGGCCGGGCCTCCTGCTTCGAGCCTCTTACCGACACCGAAATCTCACGTGTCGAAACACTCCTGCCTTCAGCCCGCAACACCACCTCCTTCAAGCCGAGCTCCTCGTTCTCCGGCACCGTTATCTCCGCCTTCACAGTCCTTGACTGCCCGGCCGGCACCTCTATACCGGATATGTTGAAACCCTGGTGGTGAAGGAGCTGGATATGGACGAGTTACCGGTGGAGCTCGACAGCTGGAAAGACTGGTTGACTATACCCGTGTTCCGGAGGTCGACCGTCACGGTCAGTTTCTCTCCCTGTGCGACGAACACCTTCTGCGGTACATCGACTTTGAGGTCCGAGGAAGCGAACACGTCGCGGGAAGAGTTCACACCTATCTCAAGGTAAAGACCATTGCTGTCGCTGTCGATGTCCCTTATACTGTAGCTCAGGTTGCTGTCAACGCGGAAAGAACTGCCCTCGGAGTCAAATATCTCGTCACCCTCCAGCTCGTGGAGCACCAGAGAAGTGTCTCCTTCCTCTCTCAATACTTTGAGAGTGTTCGATGTGCCCGTCATCTGGTCGTAACTGAAGGTGTAATCGTCCAGCGAGACGCTGGAGCCCGCGTGGATCTTGAAACTATCCTGGTACTGTACGGCCTGTACACCTCCCACGAACAGGATTGCGGCGACGAAAAGGAGTTTCTTCCTCATAGAACAGTTTCGGGCTTCGCAGGTTTAAAAAAAGGTCAAAACAGTTCGGCTGAAACCGAACA
>JBDGSF010000081.1:0-2848 GCA_042217675.1 Candidatus Nanohaloarchaea archaeon
ATCCAGTGGAGCCCGGGTTTCAGCTCCTCGTCAAGCTCCAGTGAAAGAGTTCTCGTGGCTTTCCCGCCTGTATTTAAACGGTCGATCAGGAATTTTTCACCTCCAGAATAGGAGGGCGTAATTTTTCCAGGCGTTTCAGGTTTAAGAGTGATCTCTTCTATCGGCTTGTTTCCTGTGTTGGTGAAGCTGAGATGCATTTTGACCGGGCTGTCTCCTGGCCGCGGCGTTCTCGGATCAGTTTTCACTACGTTACCTGAAATGTCGACGCCTTCGTGTTCGACCGGCATTGAGAACTCTCTGATAACCGTGAACTCCTCTCCTGAACCTGTCGGTATCTCAATCGGCTCGCCGTTTTCCAGGTACTGGACGTGGAGCTCGAAGTCGTACATGCCTGTAGGTGCTCCTGAATCAACTTTGACCTGGAACCGCTGGTTCCAGACCCCGTTGGGGTAGAGGAAGCCGATTGACTCGTCTCTGGCGTTTTCTATCGTGACGTAGTCACGTGTCAACTTGTTGTCTGGCTTGAGAACTACTTTCAGCTTTTTGTCCTCGTCCCAGGTCTTGTCAGGGTAGTCTGTCTCATGCATGTTTACCGAGATGTTCACTCTGTCGCCTGCCGATATGAAAGCAGGATCATAACTTACTGCGTCGATTTTTGGAGCTGCTGAAGCTGCTCCGATCGCTGTGAATAGGATTGAAAACGTAACTGCGAATTTGAGTGCCGTTGAGTGCGTGGTTGTGTGTTTCATAGTACTATTTTTGTGTTAGGATTATCAGGGTTGGAAGCAGTACGACTGCGCCGATGTAGGCCGATATAATGCCGGTGAAGAGGAAGATTCCGAGGGAGTGCATTCCTGTCAGGTTGGCCGCAAGCAACGCCAAAAATCCGACTGCCGTGGTCATTGATGCTCCCAATAGTCCACGGGAGAGTTCCACCATTGTCACGCTCAGGCTGTCGATACCCTTCTCCATGGAGTAGTACTTCTTGGTGACGTGGATGCCGAAGTCGATTCCCAGCCCCATGATCATCGCGGCGGAAACCATTGAGATGATTGTCAGATCCGCTCCTAGCCAGCCTCCAAGACCTATCATCCAGATCAGTGAGAACATAACCACTGAGATCGGGAACCAGATCTTCTTCAGATCTCTAAACGTCGCGTAGAGAACGCCTAAAACAGCCAGAAATGCGACGCCCGTTATACGGATGAAGTCGCTGATGATAACCTGGAACGTCGCCAGGTCGATCATGTTGTAGCCGGTCAACGTAACTTCCGCGTTTGGGTTCTCGGCGTCGATCTGCTGCTTTAGCTTGTTGTTCAGCTTCTTGATCTCGTCCGGGTTTGCCTGCGTGTCAGCTCTAATCGCCATGGTAGCTGAACGGTAGTCGTTGCTGACAAAGCCCCTGTAGTTAAAATTGTTCAGAGTCTGTTTATCCTCAGGTATACGGCTGTATCGTCTTTCAAGCAGGGAGGCCGGCGACTGTACGGAGTGGACGTTTTCAAAGTTTTCTACCCTGTTGCCCATCCGCTTCATAGTCTCCAGCAGCTCCGTGTTCCTGACGTCTTCAGCCCTGAAAACCATGTAGGAAGTATCTCCGTAAAACTTGCCTCTCAAAGTATTCAAAGATTCGACTACAGGATCGTCCTGCGGCAGAACTGCCTCTGTACTAGGCTTGATCTCCATCTGTGTGGCGCCAGGAATAATCAATGCTGTCAGGAGAAGCAGCGCTCCGAGTACTCTGTAAGGGTGTTCGACTTGGTATTCTACAAGTTTTGAGGCAGCATTTTCTACTATCATGGGAAATCTTCTCTCCATCCAAGTGATTCAGAGATTTTAGCCATCATGGATTCTTCAAGCACGAAGACCGCTGGTAAAAGCAGTATAGTGAACAATGCCGCGTAACCGATTCCCAGCGACATGATTATACCGAAGCGGTGCATCTCAGGCATCATACCTACGAGAAAGGCCATGAAAGCGCTGATAGTCGTGATAGCGCTCGCAATAATCGAAACACCGATGTCGTCCATCGAATCAACCAGCGACTCCTTAACAGTGTTGTCGCGCCGGTTGAAACGGTAAATATTTCCGATGTGGATGGCGTACGCTATTCCTATCCCTATTACGAGCGCCGCCACTGATCCTGCGAGAGTTGAAAGTGGTATTCCGAGGTAACCCATTGTCCCGTAAAGCCAGACGACTGAAAGCGCTACTATCAGCAGCGGCATTAATGCCGCAGTCAATGAGCCTCTGAACAGTGGCCAGGTTATCAGGAAGACAAGTAGCAGAGAGAACATCGTAGTAACGTTTTTATCCCGTTGAACCATTGATGCCAGGCGCTGCTGGACAGCTGGAACGCCGGAGATGCTCGTGGTGAGTCCCTCCGGCTTCTGGTACGAGGCCTCTTCTTTAATCTCTGAGAAGATACGGCTCATCTCCTTGCCATCATCACCAACGTAGCTGTAAGCAATCATCACCGCATTGCTTTTATCGCCGTCGACAAGGCTCTCTCTTTGAAGCGGCGAATAAACTGTTTCCACACCGTAAATACCCTTAACCCGGTCCCTGAGCTGTCTAATGTATTCTCTGGCTTTCCTGTCGTAAACCGACTGTACCCCTTCGTCGGATATACCTGTTTTAATATTGATCGCAATCGTGTCCCTACCAGATCCTTCAGCCCTCAACTGGTTGAACTCCTGTACCGGTTCGGAACTCGCAGGCATCATATTCTCCAGCGCGACAACGGTATCGATCTGTCCCATACCCGGCAGCATCGCCAAGGTAAGGAAACCGAAAATCGCCACTACCGCGACAGGATGCGACTCCTGAAAATGCGTGATTTTACCCAGAA
>JBDGSF010000082.1:0-5374 GCA_042217675.1 Candidatus Nanohaloarchaea archaeon
CGCCCTCACAGGGATTTGAACCCTGGATCTGCACCTCCGCAAGGTGCCGTCTTTCCACTAGACCATGAGGGCCTATCCATTACTCTGTAGGCTATTTTTAAAACCGGTTCGAGATGGTAGTGCAAAGTTTTTTAACAGCCCTCTGTTTTATTGATTGTTAGAGTGGTTTATCATGCTGAAAAAGTACTACGAGAAGGTTAAGGACTTTTTAGGCCTTTGAGTTTTTTTGAAGTAGAGAGGGATGTTCTCCCTTGCTTGTTTTAACTCTTTCTTTTCTTGTTTGTTTCTAGGTGAGCAAAGTTAATGGGAAAGATTTCGTGTGTTTACAAGATTATGCCGGAAGACGATGAAACCGATCTTGAAGATGTTAAAGACCAGGTTAGAGAGGTTATTGATGTTGAAGATATCGGTGAGGAAGAAGTTGCTTTTGGTCTGAAAGCGATTAAGGTTTCCACAATCACGACTGATGAGGAAGGCGGGACCGACGCTGTCGAGGAAAAGCTTGAAGAGCTCGATAATATTCAAAGCATCGAGTTAGAGCACTTCGACAAGCTTTAAATCTTCTCTTTTACTTTATCTGCTATCTTCTCGGTTAACTGATAGTCCTCGTTATCGACTATCAGTTCTGAGAAAGCTGCGAAAGGAACTGATACAAGGACTACTACGCCAAGAACTTCTATATTAAAGCTTGCGTCTGTTGCCAGCATTACCGCGAGCATATCCTCAGTAACACCGAGAAACACGCCTACAAGAAGGAATTCAATAAATCTTTCAATCCTGCCTTTACCCATTAAATAGGTTTGGAGCTTCAGCACTTAAATCGGTTTTACTCAAACGTTCTTTCCCCACCATCACACACTGCGCATCCGTAATCGAACTTGTGTTCAGAGCACACCTTGGCGCCACAGACTTCGCAACTGGCAACGGCTTTTTTCTCGTGACAGTAATCGCAGAGGCCTTCCATAGGTACAGTTTAAATCTTCAAGGCCTAAGTTAATTCCTGTAATGGGAGTAAACCTTGGAGACCTGGTAGAGAGAAAGAAGATAGAGTTCGCGGATCTAAATGATAAAGAGATCGCTATCGACGCGATGAACACTCTCTACCAGTTCCTCTCAATTATAAGGCAGAGAGATGGCACTCCTTTGAAAGATTCCTCTGGAGAAGTAACTTCACATCTTTCAGGCCTTTTCTACCGCAACATCAATCTTCTGGAGAGCAATATCAGGCCTGTGTACGTCTTTGACGGTGATGCTCCAGATCTAAAAGAGAAAGAGACCACGAAGAGAAGAAAGAAGAGGGAAGAGGCCCGTGAAGAATGGAAAAGGCTTAAAGAGGAAGGAAAGGTTTCTGAGGCCTATTCAAAGGCTACTCAGTCCAGTAAGTTGACTGGAGATATGGTAGAGGAGTCAAAGCGGTTGCTGGATGCGATGGGAGTCCCTTATATACAGGCTCCGAGCGAGGGAGAGGCCCAGACAGCTTACATGACCCATGAAAAGTATCCTGGCAGTATCTACGCCGCCGGGTCTCAGGACTGGGATTCTCTGCTTTTCGGTGCGGAGAGAATGGTGAAGAATCTTACAACGAGAAAGACCAGGAAAACTTCTTCTGGCGGAAAGAAAGAGATCTCTACCGAGCTTATAGAGCTTAAAGATGTTTTAAAGCAGCTTGAGATCTCCCGGAAGAAGCTGATCTGGATGGGTGTGTTGATGGGCACGGATTTCAACCCTGACGGTGTCCACGGCATAGGCCCTAAAACCGCTTTAAAACTTGTGAAGAAGTATGATTCCTGGAACGAACTGTTTGAGGACGATAAAGTTGACTGGAAGTTTGATACTGATCCCGGAAGAATAATTGAGTTCTTCAACGACCCTCCTGTTGAGGATCTAGAGTACAGTTACGGAGAACCGGATAAAGAAAAGATAAGAGAGATCCTGATAAGTGATCACGATTTTTCTGAGGATCGTGTGGATTCAGGTCTTGAAGACCTTGATGAGGCCTTAAGTTCGCGTCAGTCAGGCCTTGATAGCTTTACCTAGAGTTCCTGTACTCTCTCAGGATCAACTCCATCATTTCGCCGAGTTCCTGATAACCCTGTCTGATATCTTCTACAGCCTCCTGCTGGCTTTCCATTTCGTCGATGATCGCCTCTACATCTGACTGCTGGACAGCCTGGTCTTCCAGACGGGAGATTCTCTCTTTGATCTCTGAGATCTGCTGGGTCTTATGAAGCTCTTTGCTGGATTCTTTTTCAGCTATTTTCTCAAGGTTGTCGTTCATGCTCTTCACAAGTTCCTCGAACCTGTCTTTTTCACGGCTTTCCTCTTCGGATCGGCTTTTCAGCTCCTTGTACTCTTCCTGTGAGAGAAGTTTCAGATTGGCAAGGTCGTCGAAATCGTTGAAAATCCACTTGAAGTCAGACACCATGCCTTTCAGCTGGTCGACCTCTTCTCTAAGCTTGGAGACATCCTGATCCTCGATATCGGACTTCACGCTGTCAATATCTGTTTTAATATTCTCAATTTCCACAAGCAATTCATCGACTGCATCAGAGTTCTCCTCAACTTCCTGAACTTGATCCTCTATACCTGCGAGGCGATCCTCAAGGCCTTCCAACCTTTCTTCAACTTCTTCTACATCACTTCTTTCAGTTATCTTGCTTTCCAGTTCAGAGATCCTGTCCTGAAGGTCTTTTTCCACCTTCTCTTCAAGGCCTTCAAGTTCTTCCTCTATCTCATCTGTATCAGCAGTTTCCGATTCATCTACTCTCTCCTCTAAATCATCTATTTTCTGTGTTTTGTCTCTTAGATTGCTTATAAGATCTGTCTTCTCGGCGAACCTGTCTTTAAGCTCGTTTACCTCTTTTCTGAGGTCCTGTATTTCTTTTTCCTCCTCTACCTCGGAGATTCTTGACTTCAGGGATTCGAAGCGATCCTCAAAGTTCTCCTCTATTTTCTCGACCTGTTCTTCAAGGCCTTCATCAGCCTCTTCAGTAATTTCGTTTCTTATTTCTTCGAGTTCATCCAGCTCCGACTCCATTTCTTCCAGCCTGTCCTCCAGTTCCTCGACTTCTGGATCTTCAGAGTCGATATCTTCCAGCCGGGTTTCCATTTCCTCTACCCTCTGCTCTATTCTACCGTACTCAGTATCTTCATTGTTCTCAGAGACATCAGAGCTTTCTTCTCCTAACGGATCTGAGCCTTCATCCTGTTCAGGGCTTTCGCTGCTTGAATCCTCAAAAAGTGTTTCCTGCGTGTTCTCCTCCAGCTCTTCCTCTGCCTGGTTAGAGGTTTCTGCATCGGTTTCAGAGTCCTCTTCTCCGCCAAAAATTACATCCTCAGCCATTTTGCAACCACTTAATAGGTACAGTTATTTAAAGAGTTAAAAGCCTTTTTTGACTGAAGGAGAACAACATCACTTGAATTTTTCGGATACAACAGTTCTCAGAACCTCTGAAATGCGTGCCACATCTGATCTAAGCTCCTCCAGCTCTTTTTCATCCTCATGAAGCCTTCTCTCCAGTTTGTAGAACTCCTCATCTATGGCCTCCAGAACTTCTTCAACATCTTCAGAGCCGGAAGACCCCGAACTATCTATTTCCTCCTTTATATCAATTAGTTCTTCCTCAAACTCGTTCAGGCGCTGATCAGGATTGGATTCCCGGAGATCCTTGACTTCGGAACGAAGGGTCTCTATCTGGTCTGAGAGCGACCTTCCTCTCTCCTCATCGTTGAATACCTCCAACTCTAATTGCTCCAGCCTCTTATCGAGGTTTGAAAGCTTCCCATCAATACTGCTTCTGGAGACAGATTCAACTTCCTCAAGATTTCTCCGGGCCTGCTCCAGGTTTTGATCAATCTCCTGCATACAGAAAGATAGCAGAGCGTTGTTAATAAATTCAACCAATTCAGATTCATTGAACATGAAACCAGTACTTCTAGTGGTGATGGATGGAGTAGGCCTCCGTGAGGAAACCGAAGGCAACGCATTGAAACAGGCGATGACACCTAACCTCGACAGACTGATGGAAAACAACAAGGTCGCCGAGCTAGACGCATCCGGCCCGGCCGTAGGACTGCCCGAAGGATACACAGGTAACTCAGAGGTAGGCCATCTGCACCTAGGCGCTGGACGAAGAATACCTCAGCGACTCACCCGCATCAACCAGGCCATAGAAAACAACGAACTCAAGGAGAAAGAGGCCTTGAAAACCGCTTTAGAGGCAGCGGAGGAAGAAAACCAGGCTGTTCACTTCGCCGGCATCATCTCGGACGGCGGAATCCATGGCCACATAGACCACCTGAAGGCTCTACTGGAGATTGCCTCGGAATACGATGTAGAGGTAAAGATACACGCATTCACGGATGGAAGAGACGTAGCTCCCAAGTCAGCGGAAAAGTTTATCGACCAGGTAGAGGACTGGACTTCAGAATACGGCGGTGAGATCGCAACAATCATGGGAAGGTACTACTCCATGGACCGGGATCATAACTGGGACAGAACCCATAAGGCCTACCAGGCAATGGCCCAGGGAGAGGGGTTCCAGTTCAAAGACCCGCGAGAAGCACTCAGGGAAACATACGAAGACGGAGACTACGACTACTTTGTAATACCTTCCTCACGAGAAAACTACGAAGGCATGGAGGATAAAGACCAGGTTATATTCTACAACTTCAGAGCTGACAGAGAACGCCAGATAGAGGAAGAACTCGTAGAAGAAGTCGATCCAGATGAATACGACGAACCTGTACACCCCAACTTTGTCTCAATGTTCAGATACGAACGAGAGATAGAGAACCCGGCAATCTTCGAAAAACAGATAGTGGAGGACACACTGGGAGAGAAACTGGAAGAGAAAGGCCTTTCACAGCTACGGGTAGCAGAATCCCAGAAAAGACCGCACGTCACCTTCTTCTTCAACGGTCAACGCGAACTCGAATTCGAACACGAGGAACGTCACTTCGTAGAAAGCGATAAAATCAAGGCCTACAACCAGAAACCGGAGATGCACGCCGACGACATCTGCGACGTAGTCCTAGAAGCCCTGGAAAAAGGTGAGAAAGACTTTATACTCCTGAACTTTGCCAACTGCGATCTCGTAGGCCACACAGGAGAACTGGAGGCCGCGATCACCGCTGCAGAAACCGTTGACAGAAACATCGGCCGTCTAGCCGACAAAGTAGAGGAAACAGATTACTCAATGCTTGTAACCGCAGATCACGGAAACTGCGAAGACATGGGAACCGAAGAAAACCCTAACACCTCCCACACCTTGAACCCAGTACCTTTGATTGAAGTAGGCCTAGAGAAAGGCCTTGAAACCATAGAAGAAGGAGAACTCTGGGAGATAGAGAAAGTAGTGGAGAAGGAACTAGG
>JBDGSF010000083.1:0-1591 GCA_042217675.1 Candidatus Nanohaloarchaea archaeon
CGGTTGAATCTGCTATGTCGCATTTTTTCTTAAATTCCTTTACTGCTTGATAATTAGCTTCTGAAAACTCGTCTTTATTGCGTTCTAAGTACGCATCAGGATCTCCAGGCATAAAATAGATTTTAGTGGGAACACTTACATATCTTTATCCCCACCGTTGCACTAAATCGACTAATCCCTCTCGGGGCTCTCGGAGTATCCATCTCATTTCCCACGGGGGGTTTGTTATACCCTACAACCCGCAACGTGAAACAAAAACAATGGGATACTCCAAAAACAACATCCAACAACGCCTAGACAACTTTCAAAATCTCGAATACGTTTCTCAAGAAAACAAAGACAACTTTGAAGACTTCATAACCTACCTCCAGGCCGACAGCAACATATCAGGCCAGAGAATCTACAAATACATATCCGCCTTCAAGACACTGCACAAAAAATTCATTCCTGAAGACCTTAACCTGAAAGAAGCAGAGAAAAACGATGTCAGAAAGATAGTAGGGAACATAGAGGCCTTAAGAAGGCTAAACCATATCAGCATTCGATCGATGAACTCAAATTAGATATGCTTTCGATAATAGCAGATTACCAGACGGACAAGCATTGGATATGGGATAAAGAATCTCTAGATGGTTATTACATTTACTCGAACCAGGAGCACTATATCGGTTTTATTTACTGGTGTTTAACCAGTAAGCCAGTTCTACATTCTGTATATGTCGAAGAAAGCCAGAGGAGGCAAGGCCATGGAACTAGAATGGTCAAAAGTTGGATTGAAAAGTTCGGCGACAACACCCGGTTTGCAGTCAGAGATCCTGAAGAAGAGATGAAAGCACTATTAGAGAATATAGATGCAGAATTTGAAGAAGTATAATTGAATGAGAGTTTAATTACTACTTTTCTGTGTAGAGGGAGAGTTGCAGTCTCTAAGTCTTTCTACACTACACTGGGAGTTATCTGTGGGAGGCCTCTCAGCTTGGAGCAGGAAATGAAGAAGGAAGAGAAACGGGATGTGATCGAGGATTGGCTGGGCCTCGTTGAGGAGAAAGGATTACTGGGCGGGGGGAACACCCGGATCAAGGTTTTGGACCACCACGTATTCTACAACCCGCAAGAGGTGGATGGTTTTACCACGGTTTCAATCCCGCAGTTGATCCTTGATCTGCTTGATGAGGGCGGGCCCTGTGAAGAAGCAGCTGAGAAACTGATTGACTCGTTCCACGGTGATGGGAGGAGTTAAGGTTGAGTTTTTAAACATGCAGTGTTATAGTCTATGTTGTTGAGGTACTGGAAATGGGAACTAACTCTGAGGAAAGTATAAAGAGTGGTTTGTCGAAACGGGAAGCACTAGCTCTGACACGGTTGGCTGCACAGAACAAGACCGTCATCACAGTCAGCGATATCCAGAATGCAGTAGATGTTTCTCGTGACAAGGCCAAGAAGATTGCGTATAACTTGGAGAAGAAAAAGTGGTTGGATAGATTGAAGCGAGGTGTCTACCTTATCGTCCCTCTGGAGGCCGGGGAGAAAGCCGAGTACACTGAACACGAATACGTTATCGCGTCTCACCTTGCCGACCCGATGTATATCA
>JBDGSF010000084.1:0-23098 GCA_042217675.1 Candidatus Nanohaloarchaea archaeon
TCAACTCAGGTCTCTACCCAGGATGTAGAGGACAAGCCTACGATCGTGTTTTTCTACTCTCCTACCTGTCCTCACTGCGATCGCGTTGAGGAGTACATACAGGGCCTTAACCGTTCAGAGTTTGTTTTGAAGAAGTATGAAGCTTCAACCCATTCTGAGAAGTTTTCTGCCTATATAGAGAATCATACTGTTCCTGCACGGTATGCAGGCGCAGTTCCCACGGTTTTTATCGGCAATGATTCAGCTGTTGGCTCGAGAAACTCTATCTCGTTGATCAGGGAAGCTTTAAACAGTGAAGGAGAAGATGCTGTGAATAATCAAACTAGAGATCGGCAGACAGGTCGATCTAAGGGAGAAGAGGAAGGGCTTCTTTCAGGCCTAGGGTTGCTTGGATTCCTTGGATTGGCGGCAGCTGACTCCGTAAATCCTTGCGCTTTAGCAGTCTTGCTGATCCTTGTTGGTTCTATAATGTCAAGTAATCTTGAAGACCAGTTAAAGGCCTTGAAGTCAGGTGCTTCGTTTACTGCTGGAATCTTTCTCTCCTACTTCTCCATGGGAGTTATGCTGGTTTTCGGTATTAAGTCGGTTCAGAAAGCTACGTCAATAGATATTAATTCTATCTACTTTTTCTTCGGAGGTTTCGCCATTCTGGTAGGCCTTCTCAACCTGAAGGACTGGTTTAGCCATGGCCTTGGAGGCTTTGTCATGGAGGTGCCGTTCAGCTGGAGGCCTAAGATGAAGTCTTACCTGAAGAAGGTTACAGGCCCGGCAGGAGCATTTGCCACTTCGGTAATTGTCTCTCTATTCTTGCTTCCATGTACTTCAGGGCCTTACTTTGTTGCGGGAGGCCTGCTTTCCAGCGCTTCGTGGACTACTGCCCTGCCTCTGCTGCTGCTTTATAATTTGGTCTTTGTAGCTCCGATGCTGATTATCATTGGAGCGCTTTACTACGGTGCAACAGAGGTAGATGAGATCAAGGAGTGGAGAGAAGATAATATTGAAGTACTGCATCTGATTGCCGGGCTGATCCTGATTGGCCTGGGAGTGTTCCTATTTGTAGAGACCGGTTTCCTCCCGGTCTAGCTTTTTCCTCCCTTTCGTTTTCCTTCTAACTGTATGCTGTGGTTGTTGTTACATCAACTAGTTATCTATATAGGTACCTATTTCTAACACTTGTGTATGGGAAGAAAACTTCTGGAATCAACTACTAGAATGAGCCGTGAAGAGGCCGGTGAAAAGCTTGAGGAGATAGCTGGAAAGCTTGGAGAAGGCCGTTTAGAGCTTTCTTCCGGTGATAACGCTGTTGAGCTTCAGCCAGGTAGAAGAGTTGAGTTCGAGATTGAAGTCGAGGAGGAGGCCGATGGTGATACTTCTCTAGAGATAGATATTGAATGGATCCGCGATGAGGAAGGTTCAGATATAGAAATACGGTAAAAACTGGCTCAAGACCTGTTTTCCTCTATTTATCTCCTGAATCAGGGAGTCCAGAAGAACTGGTTATAAGATTTGGTGTTAAATCATTCTTTATAGAGGAGGTGTATTATTTTGAAAGGAAAAGTAACGTTCCTACACGATCAGAACGGTTACGGGTTTATCGAAACCGATGAAATGGAAGACGACGTCTACTTCGACGTAGACGAGCAGGACAGCGACCTAGAGATCGAGGAAGGAGACGAAGTAGAGTTCGATCAGGAAGAAGCAGACCAAGGCCCAAAAGCAACAGACATCACAGTACTCTAGTGATGTCTCAGGCCCAATACGGCCAACATTTTTTCTATTAAATTTTTCTTAGGGAAAATTTTTCTTTCAGGAGAAGCGATCAGCGTGTTCCTCAACCTCATCAAGGAATGATTCAAAGCGGTCTATGTAGTCGTCATCTTCAGGCTCTCCTTCTTCATTGAATATGGATTCAACGTTGGAAACAGGGATATCTGGTCCGGGATGGCCTCCAAGGGTGGACACGAGATCTCTCAGATCCGATAGAGACCTGACGCCTCCAAAGTTTCCTGCTGAAACCGTTACGAAAGAGAACGGTTTATCATCGTATTCCGGGTACAGGTAGTCAAGCAGGTTTTTCAACGCTCCTGGTATTGAATGGTTGTACTCAGGAGTAACGATTAGAAGGCCGTCTGCGTTTTCCACTTTCTGTCCGAATTCCTCTACGTCTTCAGGATGCTTATCGTTGTCGCTGTACCGTGTGTATTTAAGCAATGGAATATCTTTTTCGGCCATATCAAACAAATCAGCTTCATGACCTCTCTCCTCAAGTTTTTCGACGACGTATTTGGCTGGTCTGATCGATTTCCGTTCTTCTCTTACTGTCCCTATAATCACCAGTATATCCAGTTTTCTCTCCGGCATGGAATTGTTTTTGATATCAGAGTCTTTTATGGCCTTCCGATCAAACAAGTTTTCGGTCTTTTCGGACAGCTGAAAGCTGGTTTATTAGGGATGTAGAAGGAATACAGTGGTAAGGAGGTGGCCTATAAAATTTCTACGAGATGTGATGAATGCGGTTTTCCCAAGCCTTCCAAAGACCACATATGCCTGAGGTGCGGCGCAAGGCCTTCGAAAGAGGACTTATCCTTTGCAATGAAGGCTCTTTACTGACCCTTCTCCTTTATTTAATTTGCATTCAACCAGTTTCTGTATGGACGAGGAGCTTTTCGGCAGTGTAGAGAGAGCCAAGGATCGAAACAGTAGAGGCTTCCAGAGGTTCACCGCCAATTTCCACCTGTGTAAGGCCTTTCTAAGGTATTTCTCGGTTAAGAACGGAAACTCGTTTAACTCGGCAAAGGTTTCTGAGAAGTTTCCTTTAGATGTTACAACCGCGGGAACCTGCCTAGGCGTTCTCGAGGATCTAGAGATCGTGGAAAGCAGAACCTCCAGCTCCACCAACCGCTACATGGCAGACTCCGTAGATCTTGACAGGTTGGAGGATGTAGAAAAGGTTCTCAGGGAGAATCAGGAGATCAAGGCCTTCAGTCCTGAAGAGAGTTCTTGAAGTCGTTGAATACCTCTGTTTGAAGTTTTGATGCTTTCCGGGAGTCAATATCTGATGCAACTGCATCTTTCTGGAACGTGGAAGTGCCTGCGATGTCAAGTGTGAGTGAGGATAGATTCCATCTTCTCTGAAGAACTGTCTGGCTTCTGATCAAGGTCTGAACCCGGTAATAAGGTACAATCATTGTTTTCCGGTTCCAGAAACCTTTC
Organism: Candidatus Nanohaloarchaea archaeon; assembly: GCA_042217675.1. Classification (GTDB taxonomy): domain Archaea; phylum Nanohalarchaeota; class Nanosalinia; order Nanosalinales; family Nanosalinaceae; genus Nanohalovita. Next base: position 3,214 of record JBDGSF010000084.1, read on the forward strand.
ATCGTGAAGAAATGCTTCTCCCCCGATCCGTAACCTGTGTGTATCCACTTGTAATATGCAGCGATGACTGATAAGGGGTAGAGGCCTAGCAGAGGCAGATAGTTGAAAGCTGTAAACCGGTTTGCAATTATCCCTGAGCCCAGTAATACCGTGGATGCAATTGCGTATCTGCCGATGTATCTTCTCCGCGCTCTTGCAGGTATTCCCTCTATGTTGAGGCCCTGGAATTCTTCCAGTTCCTGAGCGAACTCTATGACTCGTTCACGTCTTGCCAAGGGTATTGCTGCTTCAGGGCCTTTTTGCATTGACTGTTCCTGGGAGTAACCTGCTGTCTCGATCTTCAGCGTTGAGTACCCGATAAGCCTCTTTAACGGGTTCTCCTCTACAGTTAGTTTCTGGACTTTTTCAAGAGGAATGCTGCCTTCCGACCTGTTCAAGAGTCCGCGTTCGTACTCCAGAGAGTCTCCGTTCCGGTAAAGCTTGAAGCCGAAGTACCTGAATAGCTGGGTTACCGCGCTCCCAGCCCATGTAAACAGCGCTCCCAGGAAAACAATAAGTGAAAGAGCTGCGACAGCTTCAAGACCTATTTCTTCGATTCCCTGGCCTATAACTCCTCCACCGAATGCCAGTACTGCGAAAAGGCCTGCGATTGCTTTTCCCTGTATAGATGTCGCGGCGAGAAGCCCCAGTTCCTTCTCCTGTAATTCGAAAACCAGTTCTCTTCCTTCTTCATCGGCTTCTGACCCTGTTTTTTCACCTGTCTTCAGTTTTCTGACTTTTCTCTGTATTTCTCGTGCTTGGTCAAGTTCGACGAATCTGAGCGAGGCCTCCGTGCTTCCGCCTCCTGCTGTCTCCAGGTTTAACTGGGCGATTCCCAGTAGGCGGTGAACAATATTCCTTGTTATATCGACGTTTTGAATTCTTCTTAACGGGATTTCACGCTGGTTCTTCCTGGTTACGCCGTGTTTGATCTTTACTCCTTCCTCATCTATGAAGTAGAAGTAGTTCTTCCATACAATGTACTGCCAGAGAAGCGATGCCCCGACAACAACGAGGAAGAGCGTGGAGACTATGAACAGTGCGTAGAAGTTGAGGTCCTGGATTGATGAGGCTCCTGAGAAAAGGAGTACGGCGAGAAGCGCTAGGATGTTCTGGAATGCTTTGTATAGTATGGATTTTTTTGCCAGCTTCATACGGCGTCTCGGTCCTCTGATTCTATTGCAACGTCTCGAAGTCTTTTCTGAATGTCTTCAGCGTCTTCTGGTAGAAGGCCTGGAATTGTTACGTCTGCTCCCCGTGAACCTGCTGTATAGACAACTACGCGTGAAAGCCCGGAGAATCGTTCAAGTACGTTTCTCTGGGTGTCAACGTGCTGTATTCTAACGTATGGAACCATTGAGTGAACTTTCCTGAAAACTCCATGCTCCAGGTACAGGTGATCGCTCTTCATTTCAAAGTTCCAGGATTTGTATCTGTAGGCTATGTATCCTGCGGCAAACGCCGTTACCAGAACGAGTGCGCCGCTGAACCCTCTGAAGAAGTTGATCTCGGTGTATTCCTGTACAGGCCATGAGAGCCCTAGAGATAGAATTATTGTAGGGATAAATGCCTGAATTATCCATATACCGATGACTTTTTTCTCAGGTTTTCTCAAAGGCAGTCACCTCTCCCCTGCATTCATACAGGTTTTTAGGAGGGTAAACTTGTTAAAACCTTTTCTACTTCAGGCTCGCAACATTAGAATAGTTTAGAGTAGCTGTACCGATTTTTTCTCTGGGAAGGTTTTATAGTCGGCGTTCCAGTATTTCTTGGATAGACGTGATCAACAAGTGAATGTCGCATGGTTTGATACTGAGGAATGGGAGAAAGAGTATCTTGAGGAAAAAGACCTGGAAATGGAGATAGACTTTTTCAAACAATCTTTAAACCCGGAAACAGCAGGGAAGGCCTCTGGTTACGATGCTGTAGCAGTTTTTATTGACTCAGAGCTTGATCAGGAGGTAATTGAAGACCTTGATGCGGACGTGGTGGTGTGCAGATCCACAGGGTACGATCACGTTGATATGGAGGCAGCCAGAGATCAAGGAGTTACTGTCTGCAATGTTCCACGTTACGGAGGCAGTACCGTAGCCGAGCACACTTTCGGACTGATTCTCTCCTTGAGCAGAAAGATTTATGATGCAATCAGAAAAGTGGATAAAGGCAGATTCGATCATGAAGGCCTGAGAGGTTTCGATCTTGAAGGCAAGACTCTTGGAGTGATTGGAACCGGGAGTATAGGCCAGAACGTGATACAGATTGCAAAAGGCTTCGGTATGGACGTCATAGCCTACGATCCCTACTTTGACAAAAGCCTTGAAGAAGAACTGGGTTTCATGTATGTCTCCATGGGGGACTTGCTTGTTAAATCAGATATTGTTTCCCTTCACTGTCCTTTGACCGCTGACAACCGTCACTTGCTTTCCGAAGAAGAGTTTGATCTCATGGATGATACAATGATAATCAACACTTCTAGAGGAGCCTTAATCGATACTGAGGCCTTAATTGAAGCTCTTGATGATGGAAGTGTTTCCTGCGCTGGTCTTGATGTTTTAGAGGAGGAGAATTATGTTGAAGAGGATATTGAGGTCTTAAGTGATGCGAGCGATCAGAATCTGGAAGTTCTCCTTGAGGATCACATGTTGATGGGGAGAGATGATGTACTTGTTACTCCTCATAACGCGTTTAACAGTATTGAGGCCATGCATAGAATTGTTGATACCAGTCTAGATAATTTAAGAAATGAAGAGAACCGGGTTTAACACTCTTCCTTCTATTTTACCGGTCTAACTCCGGAACTTCCATAGAAGCAGTCCTATTGCCACAAAGGCTGTTAAGGCCATCATTGGAATGGTTATGTATCCGAAGTAGTACGTGAATTTGTCGCTGCATGATACAGCCAGGGTTGTGCATCCGGATGTAACCTTGCTGAATATTTGAACCGAGTAATGGTAGATAGAGATTGATCCACCGATCATAACCATTGGAAGCACGTACTCGTGAACGTCTTTTTTCTCCAGCAGCAATGCAGTCGCTGTCAGCAGCGTGATTGGGTACATGAATATTCTCTGGAACCAGCAGAGATGGCAGGGCGTCCAGCCGAGGATGTTCGACATATAGAGGCTTCCTGATGTAGCCACCAGAGATAGAATAAAGGCTAGCTCGAGGTGCCGGGCTCTGGTTCTGTCGTACAGTTTTTCCAGTGTACTGTAGTTCCTGTAGTCGAAACCTGTAAATCTCTGGACCATGTAAAGCAGTGCCGTGCCTGCTATAGCGGCCTGAAGTAGAAGCGTTGCTCTTGATAGCAGAAAGATCAGTGATTCTGGATTCATATGTTAAGTGGAGGCCTCTGTGTTAAAAACTATTTCGCCAGGTTAGAGATAGTGAATACTGTTTCTGAAGCGTGTGAAGAAGGCGAACCCCGGGTAATTGAGATGGAGGCCTTTCAACCCCCCACTCCTCTTTTTAAATGTAGATTATCTTGTTCTCCTTATGCAGCTTCCTGATCAAAAATATATTGCAACTGCGGCAATCCTGTTTCTGACGGCCTTTGCATTCTCCTTCATAGGGACATCGGTTCTGGGAGGAGATGGGAGCAAGGTATTATACTCTGAGGACATTGAAATAAAGGTTAATTCAAGTATTGGAATTGTAACGGGACAGGTAGATGGAAAGAATCTCTCCTTGATGCAGCAGAGCACCAGCAAGGCCAAGTTCTTCATAGACGTTACGGGAGACAAAAACATCGACAGGAAGGTAGAGGTCAAGGCAGATGGAGAGATCCACAGAAAAAAGATTTTTGCTACTCTGGAAGGCCGGACATACACCTTGACAATCCAGTACTTTGACAACCCTGAGAAAAGCGGGGATGCCTACCTGAAGATTACGAAGGCCGAGGCCTTGAAGTAGGCCCTAGATTTCAACCAGTTTCTCCTCCCGCGTTATAGATTCAATTTTTTCTATGTCTTCCTTATCCATCTCCAGTTCTCTGGCGTTATAATTATCTTTCAGGTGTTCTTCAGATGAGGCCTTGGGAATAGCGGATACATTCGGTTTCTGCATGAGCCATGCAAGGCTTACCTGGGCTTCAGAGACTTCATGCTTCTCCGCTACTTCCTGAACTTTCTCCAGGTCAAATACTTTGCCTCTGGCAAGAGGAGAATACGCTACCTGTTCTATGCCGTGTTCACGGGCTTTTCTCAGGAGTTCCTCTTGCTGGTATAGAGGATGCATTTCAACCTGGTTTGCAATTATATGTTCTCCAGCAATCTCCATGGCCTTGTCAAGCTGTTTCGGTGAAAAATTGCTGACCCCTATATTTTCTATTTTTCCTTCCTCCACAAGTTCTTTGAAGGCCTTCAGGGTTTTCTCAGGTTGATAGCTGCCGCGAGGCCAGTGAATATACATCAGGTCGACCCTGTCTACTCCAAGTTTTTCAAGAGATTTTTCAGTCGACTTCTTTACTTTCCGGGGAGAAAGGTTGTCGTTCCACACCTTGGAAGCTAGAAATATTTCTTCCCGAGACAGGTTCGAATTTTTTATCCCTTTGCCTACTTCGCTTTCGTTTCCATATATCTGGGCAGTGTCTACATGGCGGTAGCCTATTTCAAGTGCTTTCTCTACAGACTCTATGCATTGAGAGCCTCTATTCTGCCATGTTCCTAGGCCTAGTTCAGGTATCTGGTTCATATAGAGTTACTTGTAGATAGACTATGAAAAATCATGCTGCCCAAAAAAGAAAAATTAAGTTTTGAGGGCTCTACGCCTTCTTGGCGTCAGACTTCCATTTATTGACGATATTGGTTCCTTTACTTCTCTTGGTCTCTGAACTGTTATCGTTGACATGTTCTTGAGCCCTGTGAACTCCTTCTTTTGTTCTTGCGTCCTGCTCATCGTCGCCAGTGAACACCTGGCCACAGTAAGGACACTCTACTTCTTCAGTCATGTTATCACGTAGTTGTTACAAGTATTTTATTCCTTGTGGTGGTCACGCCTATACATCGAAAAGAATATAGGATGGTAACATTGACTTATCATCCTAATCTTTTTAAGACTTACCGTCCTTCAGTGAGTTCATCTTTGTTCATTACCTCGATCTCTCTCAGTTCGCCGCTGGAAACGCAGTAAACATAGGCATTTACATCAGAAGAACAGGCTTCTTTGTAGGCGTGCGCATAGATACTGAGTTGTTTCCTGTACTTTTCTGGTTCTTTATCACCTATCTTAAAGTCGTAGAACTCGGCGAGATCTTCTTTCTCAACTAAAAGGTCTGCACGGCCCTGAAGCACTACATCATCGAGAGGAAGCTTGAGATCGATTTCAACAGTTAAATCTCCTTCCAGACTATCTATAAACTTTTTCAATCTTTCCTGGTACTCTGTCTCAGGCTGAATCTCCGATTCCACGTATTTTCTTGCGAATCTATGAATTTCAAGGCCTTTCTCTCTTCCTTCGCCTTTTTTATCTAGTTCTACTGTTTCTGTTACTGTTCGTGACTTAGGTAGGCTGTATTGCTTGATGTCTGGTTCAAAGAAGTTCTCTGATTCGTTTGAGATCTGTTCTGTGCTTGGGGCCTTGCTGTACTGTTTTCTTTCTAACGGTAGTTCTTCGAAGAAAGTTGAGGCCTTTCCTTTTTCTGCAGTTAGGTAGAGCTGCTCTTCTGCTCTTGTCATTGCTACGTACATCAGTCTTCGTTCTTCATCGTAGCCTTTGGATAAGGCCTGGAAAAGTATTTCCGTTCTCCAGTTGTCGAAGGCGAATCCTTGTTCTTTCCTGTACTTTTTTCGTGTTCTGATACCTGCAGTATCCCTGTACTCTATTGGCATGTAGTCGCCATTTGTGGAGGGGAATCTGCTCTGGTTGATGTCGGACACAAAAACTATTGGATATTCTAGGCCTTTTGCTGCGTGTATTGTCTGTATTTTCACGACGTTTTCCTGCATTGAGTTGTCTACTTCATATATTTCTCCGTCCTCTATGTTGTCTTCTACGAATTGGATGAGCTGGCCTAGGTTCATGTAGGAGTTTTCAAAGGTGTTGGAAAGTACTTCGGTTATTTTTTCCGTGAAGCCGTTTTTTACGCCGTATTTCTGGAATACTTCTTCTGAGAGCTGTGCTATATCTGAGGTTTCTTCCAGTTCTTCCCTGAACTCTGTCATTTCTTCCGGGTACTGCTGTTTTTCCAGGATTCTTTCGGCTTCGTCAAGAGTGTATCCTGCGTTTTCAAGTACTACTGCCCAGCCTCTCTCGGAGTTCGAGTTCAGTATTCTCATCCAGGCCAGGAGAATTATCGCCGGGTTGGTCTTGAAGAGTTCCACGCCTCCTTCATATGCTACGGGCACTTCTTTTTCCTGCGCTTTTTTCTGGAGTTCAAGCCCAAAATTTCTGGTACGTGTAAGAACAGCTATATCTCCGTATTCAGTGTCTTCCTGCTCTTTGACCAGTTCCTGGATCCTGGCGAGCACGTTTTCCACTTCTTCCTCCATCAGGAGTTTCTCTGTTTCTCCTTCTGAATCTTTCTGGGATTCGAGGGAGGTTATACGTGACTTTATGTCGTCGGCTGGCAAGTTTTCGTACTCTGTCGCCGGTAGACAGAGGGCTTCTTCCGAGAGATCCAGGATTTTCTGCGTTGACCGGTAGTTCTTCTTCAGCCTGATCTCCTCTATATCTGAGATTTCAAAGTTTACGCGGTTTCGGCCCTGGTTCAGTTCTTCCCTGTACCTCTCCAGCCTGTTTCTAAATCTCTGAATGTTTTCGACGTTGGCGTACTGAAAGCTGTATATACTCTGTTTCCAGTCGCCTACCGCACAGATATTAGGTTTTTCCGCCAGAAGAAGGGAAAGCTTGAACTGGATCTCATTAGTATCCTGGAACTCGTCAATCATCAGGTATTCGAACGAAAGCTCTTCTCTAAGCGAATGATCCTCGCTCAGCAGTACGTAAGCCAGCACCAGTAGAAAGTTGAAGTTGAGGTAGTTCCTTCTGAGAGAGTAACGCAGATAGGAGGTATAAACGTCGTGAATAAACTCCTTCAGTTCTTCCCTGTCTTCCTTGAAGGCCTTCCTGCAGAAATCTCTTCTGACCTGTTTGGTACCGTAGCCTCCGCGGATATCTTCCAGATCAGGAGCGTCTTCTTCAAAGTCCTTGTACTTCATGGTGTAGAGTCGGCTTCTGAGCTCTGACTGTTTCTTCCCGTTACTGGTTTCTCGAGGCCTGTTCATCTCCTTGAATACCTGTTTGAAGTCCTCGAAATCGCCGTCCAGGTATTTTTCCGAGTTTCCGAACCATGACTGTTTCTCCGGTATTATGCCTTTTGCTGCCAGATTTTTCAAGAGTTCCAGTAACTGGGTTTGGTCGTCGATTATCTGGTAAAACTCCTGGTACTCCGGGTTCTCCTCGGTGAATACGTTCATGAAGTTGGAGAACTCCTGTTTCTCCCTTACCTGGCTCTCCATAAGCGATACGTTCTGTGAGATGTCCTCCTCAATACCGAGAAGTCTAGGGGTCTCCGAGCCATGGTTTCTGATCAGTTTCTTTGCAAAGCTGTGAAAAGTGGAGATCGGCGCGTCGTAGATCCGAGAGGCCTTTATATCGGTTCGTTCTATTATTCTTTCCTTCATCTGGTCTGCAGCGTTGTTTGTGAATGTTGCAAGGAAGATATCTTCAGGACCTGCATCTCTCCTTTCTATAATGTTTGCGTATCTTCTGGTTATCGTGAAGGTCTTGCCGGTTCCCGCTCCTGCGTCCACAAGATATATTCCTTCCGTGCTTTCAATCAGTTCTTGCTGTTGTTTATTGGGCTCAGTCATCTTTTTTACTCCACTATCATATCTCTGTAAGGATTTTGATCCAGGTCCTGCTCTCCACGAGGGAAACCTTTCTGTTTGTACGTGTTAAGCTCGTCAACTTTCTCTTCAAGAAACTCCTCAAAACGATCCAGATCCTCCTTAAAGAAGCTGGTTTTCCTGAACTCGACAAGCTTCTTCAAGGCCTTTTTCGCACCTTTCTCCACGTATTTGTAGTCACCTACCTCCTGCTTTACGTAGTCAATGAATTCTGCTGCAAACTCGGATTCCAGGAGTCTTTCTTTATCGTACTCGACAGGAATACTCTTCCGGTCGAAGAACTCTTCAAACCGGTGATGGCCTAGCTTTTCCAGTGTTTTCCTCCTATCATTCGACTTTGCAACGTCCTTAATCAGTTTTTCAAAGACCTCGGTATCCTTTACTTTTTCCTGAAAGGTTTCAGGATAGTAAGTCACGGTCACGGTTTTCTCTTCAAGAGCTGAGCCCGAAGTAATATCTGTTGCAATATCGCTTACCGGGTAGAAGTATGTGAATTCAAGCTTCTGATCAGGAAGGTTTTTACTCATCTCCAGAAGATACATTACAGGCTGGAAATCAGGCCTTTCATCGTAGAGATCAATATTTGCGTCCCTGACTATCTGTTTCCTGGTCTTTATACGGCTACTGCTTTTGTAATCTACTATTTCATCTCCTAACACAAGGTCAATCTTGCCTTTTGCATGGATCTCGCGGTCGTTGAAGCTTAGTTCCGCAATGCTTTCATCAAGCTCTCTATCGAAGTACTCTGCAAAAGTATTCGAGCCAAAACCGTCTCCTGACTCTACGTCAACTTCCTGGAACTCCCGTGAATCAATAAAGGCCTTTATATTCCTGACGCCTACCCTGAACTCTGTCTCCAGCCTTTCAACCCCGATATCATCTATGTAAGGGTTTATCTCCTTTTTCATGATCTCAATGAAGCTTTCGAGGCCTTTCTCCTTCACCTGTTCCGGAAAGTTGACGTAGAACTCTGCGAAGTCGTGGAAGAGGTTGCCTTTGACCATTACATCTTTCTCAGTGTCTGAAACCAGTTTGGAGAAGTAGTAGGCTTTAGGCGATTCCACGAACCTGTTGAGAGATGACTGACTGATTGTTTCGACTTCCTGGAACTCTACATTGGTCTTTCTCTTTTTGAAACCTTTCAGACTGGATCTGGCCTGTGTTGAGAAATGCCGTGTATCATGTTCTGAGAATCTTTCAAGGTCGTAGAGTTCTGTGAAGTAGAAGCACGGTGCTATTTGCTCATTCATTTCCCTTTCCTGAACCATGTAGTATTTCTCTTCCCCATTCTGGATAAGCGCGTTAAAATCCTTCAGGTTTTCCTCCTGTTTTCTCTCTCTGTTTATCCAGGGTCTTTGAGCTACTTCCTGAGTCCAGTCAGCACCCATACCTATATAGAAGACGACAGGCCTGTCAATATAGATAGTTGACCTAGGTGAGGCCAGGAGAACACCATTATCCGTTGACTCATCCGCAGGATCAAACGAGTCCAGATAATACTCTAGACGTGAAATAGCCTTCTCCGACAACTCTCTTTCAACAAGGCCTAGGTCCTCGACTATCTCCCGGATTCGTCCTGTCGATGTCCTCACTAGGTCTTCATACCCTGAGATGAACTCTTCAAAAGTCATCAGGTTAGCCACGTTAAGGAACTCGGCGAATTCTTCCAGCTTTTTCTCCTCTATCTCCGACAGCAGTACGTTATTCTTGGATTTTGACACTTCAAGGCCTAAATGATCTATAACCGGGCGTATATCCCTGACCTTGACTCGTTCATCAGCTAGAGACAGCCTGGCCAGGGCTATGAAAGTTCTTACATCTTCTTTCTCCGAGAAAGTCTTCGTCGAGTTGAAAGGTATCCCTTCCAAGTTCAGGCCTGCCTTGATCAGGGACTGGTACTTCGAGTCAGGGTCAACCACAAGCGCTACTTGATCCGCGTTCTTCCTATCTATACTGTTTTTAAGGGCCTCTACTATTTCTCCTGCTGAGGAAAAAACATTGAAACACGGTAGTTCAAATTCCTCTTCTGTAAAAATACTTTTCTCATCGTACTCCTCGGGCAGAATCTTTTTATCCAGTTCGTTAAACTGGTAAGGAGCTAGTACAGCCACATCCTTGTCTTCGGGAATCCTGGTTTCTTCAAGGGCTGTTAGAGGGTTCTCAGTTTTCTCCAGAATGTTTATTATTTTTTCAGCCGCCTCTCCTGTAAACCTGCTGCTTTCAAGAATCTGATAGATATTTCCTGTTTCCTGCCAGGCCTCGATAGTGTTCTCCAGTATAAAAGAAGTCTGCTTCCAGCTCAGGTCAGTCTGTTCTATAATCTTCAGGAACGTGTCCCTCTTGAAGTTTATCTCTCCTTCGCCTTCAAAGGCGTATCTTCTAGGCGTCTCTGCAAAACCTCCTACCCTAGAGCTTTCGAGTCGGGAGTTCAATGCGTCAGCTAGCGGTGCATCAACAGTAAGAACCAGGTCATACTCCTTAACTTCAGAGAATATTTGATCCATGTCTTTACGCTTTAAAGGCCTTTCCATCTACAATCCTCTTTCATCTAAGTTTTACAGATCCAGTTTTTAAATCAGTAAAATTATAGACTCAATCTTCAGGCCAGAGATTAAAAGCTTGTAAGACCGCTATAAAACATGTTTTTGGAGTGTTCAAATAACGAATGCAGTAGAAAAACAATGTTCGGGCTTTGCAACCTGTGCTCAAACCAGAGAGTTATTGAAGACTAGGTTTTACCGGCCTTTCTTCCTTCTCAGTTCCTGGAAATGATCTAAGGCTTCTTCAACATCTTTCAATTCGACTGCAGGAAAGTTTTTCTTTATATGATAGTACTCCGCATAACTGGCGTTCCAGATAGAGAAACCGGAAAGGCATTCTCTTGAAGGATTGTCTCCAGTCCTGATAACAAGATCCATATTCGAACCTATTTGAAGGTTTGAAAGCATACTTGAACGAGAGTATTCCTCATCAGCTATTTCCTCAGAGGCCTGAAGAATGTCTTTTTTACCGTCATAAGAAATTAATGCGTTCACCTTTTTCTGTCCTTCATCGAACTCTTCTTCCAGTCGCTCAAGCTTCTCCTGAATATATTCAGGCAGGGCCTCCGGCTTTGTGGTGGCCCAGTTAAAGCTGAAACCGTTGTCACTAAACTCCTCTGCAATCTCCTCTATACTTTCATCCAGGAGCTGGTACAGATTCTGCAGTTCTTCTTCACTTCGCTGAAGATTTTTCTCGGACAGAAGATAGAAACTGACTTCCTCAATTTCACGGTCTTCAAGTTGAGGGCCTATCTCCTTAATCAGGTCCTTGGCCTTTCTATAGGCCTTCATTTTCGGCATGCTATGGTTATCGGCGTATCTTCTGTTGCCGTCCGGTATTACTCCTAGATGCATCTTTACCTGATAAATTTTGATACAGTCAGCTTTTTTAAATCAATTATACAGATTACTCGTACCTCAGGGCCTCTGCCGGTTCAAGGTTCGCTGCTCTCCTAGCCGGCAAAACCCCTGAGATTATCCCAAGCACTGTTGAAAACAGCAGAGATCCTATAAGCAGTTCAGGCCCGAGGTACGGCCTTATTGTGAGTGATGCGAACTGTGAGGCACCTATCGAGGCTGTCCATGACAGACCAAGACCGGAGACAAGTCCTGTCAAACCCCCTAGAAGGCCTATTGCTCCTGATTCAAGAAGGAATACAGCCATCACCTGTCTATTCCTTGCTCCTATAGCTTTCATAACGCCAATTTCTCTAGTCCTTTGACTTACTGAGGTGTACATAGTGTTCATAATGCCTACTGCGCCAACGAAGAGCGATATTGATGCAATGCCAATAACCACTCCTCTAACCACGTTAAGGATACTCTGGAATGATTCAACAAGGTCTTCCTGCGTGGAGACTGTGAACGTTTCTTCTCCCTTTTCAACCCCTCGCTGCCTTCTCATCGCAGCTTTAACATCTTTTTTTACGCTTCCAGGATCGAGGCCTTCCTCTACTTCTGCGAAAATCCAATCATAGGTTTTCTTTCTCCCCATCAGTTCTCTTGCATGTTCAATAGGCATTATAATTGCCGAATCGATAGATGGATCTCCTGTAGGCTTCAGTATACCGACCACTCTATGCTGCTGACCATTTATATCTAGCTGGGATCGGATACCCAGATCTTCGTTGAAAACCTGATCGGCAACCATTGAGCCTATCACAACGTTTGATCGGTCATTTTCCCGTATCATCCTACCTTTCTTGATTTCCATCGCCCAGCTTTCCATTACAAGCTTTCTGTTCTCTCCTGCAGGTATTCCAATTATCGGAAGAAAACTGCTCTGATCATTTACACTTACACCTGTATTCATAAATACTGCTCCATCCGCCTTTGCCACTCCTCTAACCGACCTAACCGTTCGGAGATCTTCTTCATCAAGTTTCTGGACAACCTGGCCAGCACTTGACATCAAACTACCTCCCGGATTAATAAACAGTTTATTCCCTCCAATACTGTTGAACTCTCGTTGAATAGATTCCTCAAGGCCCTGACCAAGCGATACTAGAGAGACAACTGCTGTAATACCTATAAATATCCCTATAACTGTGAGAGCAGTCCTTCGTTTCCTGCGAAAAATATTCCTGTAACTCATCTTAGCATATTCCATAATCATTATTTCTCATACCTCAGAGCTTCCACAGGATTCATTTTAGCTGCTTTTCTGGCAGGAAAGAAACCTGACACCGTCCCAACCACGAAAGCAAACGCTAGAGACCCAAAAACCAGTTCAGGACTAGTACCTGGCTGCATCTGAATACCTACCTGCTGTGATATTATGCCGGAGGCAGCATAACTAATCCCAAGGCCTAAAGCAGTTCCAAGAACGCCGCCTACAAGACCTATTATCCCGCTTTCTATAAGGAATATGCGAAGTATCTGCCAGTCCGTAGCACCTACAGCCTTCATAACTCCGATCTCCTGCGTCCGTTCCGTCACCGATGTATACATCGTGTTCATGATACCTACTCCTCCCACAAGAAGGGAAATAGCGCCGAGGCCTACAAGAAACCCTCTGATTAACGCAAGTTGACTTGTGAAAGAATCTATTATATCTGCAGCTGTCCGCGTGGTGAAGTCCTCCTCTCCTTTTTCAACATTTCTTAACTGCCTCAGCCGATCCCTGATATTCCTCTCAACCTCCTTAGGACTGAATCCTTGACTGATCCTTGCAACTATCTGGTCGTATTCATCTTCCTTATTCATCAGCTCTCTCGCAGCTTCCATCTGCATATAGATACTGGCACCTCTCCCAGCCGCCTCCACTATACCTACCACACGGTACTCAGTTCCATTGATCCCCAGGCTGGACCTGAGAACTATCTCATCCTCAAACGCACTTTCAACAGCACTCTCACTGACCACGACACTGTAACGGTCAGTATCCTTCAAATAACGGCCCTCAACAAGCTCAAGGCCTTGGGTCTCCTTAATCAATTCCGCGTTTTCACCGGTTGGAGCACCAAGTATCGTAAGGAATTTCCTCTGGTTCCCGTAGCTGACCTGCTGCGTGGAGCTGATGATGCCCGAGGCCTCCTCCACCCCTCTCGTACTTCTTACAGCGGCGATATCATCTTCCGTCAGTTTTGCAGTTGACGAGGTAAATCTGGAGGATATGCTGTTGCCTCCTGGAGATATGAAGACTTTATCACCGCCCAGTTCCTGGAACTGTGACTGCACCGAGTTCTGGAGGCCTTGTCCAATGGAGATAAGTGCGACTATGGCCAAAATGCCTACAAGCGTTCCTATAATAGTTAGCCAGGAACGTTTCTTCCTGTATCTGATGTTCCGGACTGCTAGTCGAAAGTACTGAAGCATCTTCCTAGTCCTGCTTTTTTCTTCTCCAGTAATAAATTCCTGCAGCTAAAACCAGTGTTATAACCACTGCCGGCAGTAGAGGGCTGCCGCCCCCTAATCCATACTTGCGGATTTCCTGCGGGGTCAAGACGTTGACCTCTACACTGGTTTCCATCTTTTTCTCGACGCCGTTCTCCCTGTAAACCACTTCAACCGGGACTGTAATGGAGTCAGTACCGGGCTCGGTGTATAATGTTGTCTCAGCTGTCTGGTAGTCATCAGGATTCATATCTCCGAGGTAGACGCTTGAACCTGATCTTATGGTGTAATTCTTGGACTCCTCTACATTCACTTTTACGAACTTGGCAGTGCCTTTCCCACGGTTAACAAACCGGAAGTTTACAGCACCGGTCATGCCAGCCTTTATCTCCCCATCACCGTTAAGCCCTACCTCAATCCGTGGCTTACCGCCAATGACTATACCTGTCGAGGCCTTCCTGGTTAGGGTGGTTCCTGCCTCGTTTTCGTACTCCAGATGGAGAGGGATACTGTATACTCCGTTCTCAGCTGACTCCCCTACGTTTAACTTGTAGTGAAGAGTCTTTGAATTTTCGGGAGCCATACGGCTTACTCTCCGGGTTGACGTACCAGAGACCACTACTGGTGTAGTAGCAGAAGGCGTAACACCGAGCTCAATATTGCGGAAGTACGCGTTAGCTGTGTTTCGCAGAGTTATATTCATAACGCTAGAAGTCCCTGCACCTATTTCTTCAGGGAACTCTACGTTATCAATTACAAGGCCGTCGTCATCTGCCTTTATCTGGACAGGTATTTCGTATTTCCTGGTTATCTGGCCGGTTGATACCTTGAATTCCATTTCCTCCTGTCCCTGTAACGCGTTAGGGTCAACTCTTACCTGCATCCGGAACTCGTAGCTGTCTCCTGACTCAAGGCTTGCTATCCTCCATCTTTTCTCGTTATCGGAGTCAACGCTGAAAGGATAGTTCTCTTCAAAGCTTACGGTTACGTTTTCGTAACCATCAGGTCTCAGGTTGGTTACTTTGAATCTTACATCGGCGTACTGACCTATCTGCATAGGTGAGGGCTCAGTAGACATTACCTGTAATGCTATAGTGTTTGAAGAAATAGTAGTTTGTGCTGTTGAGAGTCCTGCTAGCAGAACCGTCAATGTGATTAGAAGTGCTTGTCGTTTCATAGTACTTTTTTATTCACCTGTAACCCTGGAACTGTACTCGTAGTTTTCTTCTTTCTCCTTGCGCTCTGTAACTCCATCAGTAATATCCACAATGTACTCTGCATACTGTGCATCGTGAGGATCATGCGTAACCATGATAATAGTCTTTCCTTCCTCCTCATTAAGCTCTCTCAGAAGATCCATAACATTATCCCCGGTATCTGTATCAAGATTGCCTGTAGGCTCATCCGCCAGAATAATATCCGGATCATTCACCAAGGCCCTCGCAATCGAGACACGCTGCTGCTGACCTCCTGAAAGCTCCGACGGCATGTGATCCAAACGGTCGCCCAGACCCATTCTTTCAAGCAGTTCCTTGCTTCTGTCCATACGTTTTTTCCTGGAGACTCCTCTGAAAAGCATTGGAAGAGCCACGTTTTCCTGAGCAGTCATTGAAGGAATAAGATTGAACTTCTGAAAAACAAAACCAACTTTTTCACTTCTCAAAAGAGCTAGCTCGTCCTCACTGAGCTCTGAAAGATTATTGTCATCAAGCTCTACTTTGCCAGATGAGGGTACATCAAGTGCCCCCACCATATTCATCAATGTCGACTTACCAGACCCAGAAGGACCCATGATAGCGACAAAATCCCCGCTCTCGATCTCAAGATCAGATCCTCTCAAGGCCTTGACAGTGTTCTCTCCCATCCTGTATTCTTTCACTACGTCAGTAAGTTCGATTAGGCTCATAGCCCGGATACTCCTTTATTCAGTTTTTTGCGAATATATGTTTAAAACTATTCTTTCTCCAAAATATAATGAATGACTCGGCCTGAAGAAGACGTACTGGAGGCATTTGAAAGCATCTCAGAGCTCTACGGTATAAGCCCCAGCCACGGCCGGATTTACGGCATCCTGTACTTCTCGGATGAGGCCTTGACTCTTGACGAACTTAGTGAGCGGTCGGGATTTGCTAAGTCAACTGTAAGCAACGCAGTGAACAATTTCGAGAACCTGAATCTTATAGAGAGAAGGCCTAGCAATGATTCTACTAGAAAAGTCTTCTTTGAGGCCCGTGAAGATTTCGAGCAGATAATGGAAGAGCTTATTACCGAGAAGTTCGAGGAAGAGATAGATATAATGCTTGAAGCGATAAAGGAATCCAAAAGCAAAGTCGACAAGGAAGAAAGCCCTGAAAAGTTTGATAAACTGGAAAAGTTAGAGAATAACTACCGTAGAGGTAGGAAGTACGTCAAGCTGTTCAAAAGTGTTAATCCTGCAAAGCTTAGAAAGTTGAAGGGAAAAGTACCGGGCCTCAGCGGAAAAGACTCTTAAACTGTCTAATTGAAACCAGCGAGGAAGGTTCATCCATATGCACACCTATCTTCCCTTCGAAGAACTTCATTCCTATTCTCTGCAGGGTTTCGGGCATTGAGTAAGTTTTCTCTATCACTTTGCCGGCACGGATCTCATTCATTAACTCATTTCTCCAGGCCTTCTCGTATCTCTGGAGCGAAGACTTATCCTCCACATCCACGGTCTCAGCCGCTTTATCCGCAGCTCTCAAGCCGTACAGAATTCCTCCACCGGTGAAGGGCTTGGTCTGGGCAGCGGCATCACCTACCAGGAAAACCCTCTTAGAAGTCACTGATTCTGGAGGCCCTACAGGTATTGCCCCTGCACAGATGTTCTGCTGGTTTTCAGGTGAAATATACTGCCCTGTTATCCGGTCAAGCCATTCCTTGGGGTTTTCCTTTCTTGGAACCGCTACGCCGTACTCAACAGAGTCTCCTCGGGGGATTCTCCAGCCGAAGAAATCCGGCACCTCTAGATGAACATCTACAAAGTCGGAGCTGTCATCTTCTTCAGAGAAGCACAGCATCCCCTGGTAGAATCTTTCAGGCTCTTCTAGCCCTACTTCAGTTCTTACCGTGGAGGAGGCACCATCACATCCCGCAACCATTGAGGCCCGATAAGAGCCCCTGTCTGTCTCTACTTCTACCATTTCCTCTCTCTCCTCCACTTTCTCTACAGTCTCTTCCAAGTGATACTCTACGCCTTTCTCCCGGGCTTCCTGCGCTTTAACTTTATCCAGTTCCACCCGGTCAATCACGTATGACACAGTTTCATCCCTGTAGAAAGAGTACTCCTTTCCCGACTCGGTGTGAAAGTTCGCACCTCTTACCCTGTTCTGCAAAAGTCTTTCACGTTCATCCCCCGGCACGAAACTCCAGATATCTGGAGAGACATGCCCGGAACAGGCAAGAGGTCTTCCTATCTCACTGCTTCTCTCAATTACAAGCACTTCAAGGCCTTTCTCCGACATTTTCCCTGCCAGGTGTGATCCTACCGGTCCGGCGCCCACGACGATTAAATCTTTCATCTTCCTCAGTACCAGTCAGGTTCGCTGATTTTAATATCTCCGTGGACCTCTGTTTGACAGCTCAGACGGAAAGGCCCTTCCAAAACTTCGTCTCCCTGGAACCGTCTCAAAGTGTTTTTCTCGTCTCTCTCCATATCGGATATGTTCTCCTGTCCTTCCTCTATCTTTACACGGCAGGTTGTGCAGTTGCAGAATCCTCCGCAGGCGTGCATCCATTCTACTCCTCCATCAAGCAAGGCCTGTAGAATGGTCTGACCGTCCTCAGCCTCGACTTCTTCATCTCTGTCCGTGAACTCTATTTTATGTGTCATACTGAACCAGGGAGGTTTAAGTTACAAATAGGCTTTGGAGGAGGTTTAAGTTTGAAGGAACACTCTTTTTCTTTTATATGAGCGAACTTGGTTTTAAAGAGACAGTTGCAATGGGCGTAGGAGGTATAATCGGTGGAGGAATCTTCGCGGCCCTGGGAGTCGCGGCGTCAATAGCAGGGAATGCAGCACCGCTTTCCTATCTCATCGCCGGCATAATAGCACTGGCCTCAGCTTACTCTTACGTCAACATGACCTCACACCTTGAGGATGAAGGAGGATCATTCACCTTCCTCGAACACTATGTTGAAAACGAAAACATCGCAGGCATGGTCGGATGGATACTTGTAGTCGGCTACATCGGTACCATGGCCATGTATGCCTACGCGTTCGGCTCCTTCGCAGCCAACATTCTTCCTCTTCATTTGGATCTTCTTAGACCGGTTCTATCCGTTGCAGTTGTAGCCCTCTTCGTCATCGTTAACTTTCTAGGAACCTCAAGCGCAGGAAGCTCAGAGGACCTGCTTGTATACGCCAAAGTCGCCATACTGGCGCTTTTCTCAATCTCCGGAATCTACATGATCCTGCATAGACCTGAGTTCTCTTTCTTCGCAGAAGGTTTCATCCAGAACAGCCTTCTATCGCCTATATTTGCGGTTGGAGCGATTTTTGTATCTTTCGAAGGGTTCCAGTTGCTTACATACGAGTACTCGGAGATGGAGAAAGGAACCCAAACCCTTAGAAAAGCCGTATATCTTTCTGTAGCCGCTTCATCTCTAATCTACGTACTGGTGGCTCTAGTAACCACCAATCTTATGACTGCGGAACAGATCGCAGCCCACAAAGAGACAGCTCTTGCATTTGCATCCTCACAGATCTTCCACAACCCATTCTTAAGATCTTCAAGTATCGTCCTTGTCTCAATCGCAGCTCTCTTCTCAACCGCCTCTGCAATCAATGCAACACTCTTCGGCACTTCCCGTCTAACCTATCGCATCGCCAGCGACAACGAAATGCCCCAGCTTTTCTCATTCAGGAACTCACGCGGCGTACCTACACACAGCATAACAATAGTAGGAGCTCTAACAGCTTTATTCACTTTCCTTGGATCTCTTGAAGAAGTCACAACCTTCGCATCCATCGCTTTCATCTCCATCTTCGGAGTTGTAAACCTTATCTGCCTCAGAGACCCAGAATCAAGAGAGCACGGCTGGATACCAGCATTCGGACTAGCAGGATCAATCGCAGCACTAGGCCTTTTACTGGTTCACCTGTACAATTCCAATCCCCACATGCTGTACTACATAGGCGGGATCTTCGCACTGATCTTCCTGGCAGAGGCCTTCTACTTTGAAAGAGATGAGATAGAGGAAGAAGTAGAGAACCTGGAAGAAGAAGCCGAGGAAGAAGAACAGTAAATCGAAAAAGAAATAGAGAAAGTCGAAGAAGATATTGAGGAAGGCCTCGACAACGGCAAGTAATACCGGCTGAAAATTGATAAAGAAAAAGAGTGAGAGTGAAGGCCTTCTAGAGGATTGAAACCGAGATCCCTAGCGCCAGCGCTCCGATAAGACCTGCCCACACCAGAAGCGACCAGTAGTTCAGCAGGCCTCTACCAGCCGGGTAGAACCTTTCGAGGAATGTATCAACTACCTGGCCTCCGTCCAGAGGTTTCGCCGGCAGCATGTTGAAGAACCCGACCACGAAGTTAAGGTATGCCACCATTCTCAGGAGGTCAATAAACCACTGCATCAGACCTGAAAAAGGCATCACTCCTGGTTTGAACTCTCTGTACTTTTTGGCCACAGTTTCAATAGTGAAAACGCCTTCAGAGGTCTCCAGGACAATAGTTGTATTAGGTTTAAGGCCTTCAGAGATGTTCTGGAGATCTTCATAACTCTCTATACTGGTACCGTTGATAGAGTAAAGAGTACCGTTCCTCATACCTGATTCAAAAGCTGGGTAACCTTCTATAGCTGTATAGTTCAGGCCTTTATCCACAGGCTGGAGCTGTACCCCGATATACCCTGACTCAGCAATAGTTGTGCTCCCTATTACTGTTGCAGTAGCCAGTAAGAAAAACAGAACTGCTGTAACATAGTTCGCGAAGCTTCCTGCTGTAAGAACCTGCAGTCTCTGCTTCCACGTTCCCTGATCCCACATACCGCCAGAATCCTCTTTCTCTTTCTTCAGGGCCTCCTCCGTATCTTCATTTTTTCTGGGAAGCATGTTCTCTCCTTTAGGCTCGACAAAGGCCCCAGGGATAATTCCGAGGATCA
>JBDGSF010000085.1:0-7409 GCA_042217675.1 Candidatus Nanohaloarchaea archaeon
GGAGCACCACAACTTCGTTGCTGGCACAGGAGGCATTGTATCGCATAACAGCTACCTGACAGGAGTCTTAATCGAGGAGATGCTGGAAGACGACTTTCCTGTGCTTATACTTGATCCTCACGGCGAGTACTCGTCTCTTAGACAGGAAAACCCTGAGAATGATGAGGAACAGCAGGCCTATAATGTCAAGGAGTTCTCGCCAAATACTGATATCAATCCTGAGGCCGTTCCGCTGCGGTTCTCCTCGAAGAACTTTGAGAAAAAAGAGCTGACAACGCTGATCCCTGACTCTCTGACTAACTCCCAGATGGGCGTGCTTTACAACGCGTTGAAGAGGCTGCAGGAGAAGGATGAGGACTACAATCTCAATGATCTGATGGATGCAGTCTCAAATGAGGAGTCTACAGCGAAGTGGAACCTGCTTAATTATCTGGAGCAGTTGGATGATTCCGGCCTTTTCTCGGATAATCCAATGGATCTGGGGGAACTGGTCGAACCAGGTAGAGCTACTGTAATTAATCTCAGGGCTGTTGAACCAGAGACAGCAGAGATGACGGCCTATATGCTGGCCAAGAAACTTTTCGACCTCAGGAAGAAGAATCAGGTACCTCCCTTCATTACTGTTATAGAGGAGGCCCACAACTTCACGCCGGAGAAAGGTTTCGGCCAGACTATCTCCAATCCAATACTGAGAAAGATTGCGTCAGAAGGCCGTAAATTCGGGCTGGGTCTTGGAGTTATCAGTCAGAGGCCGGCGAGAATCGATAAAAACGTTCTCTCTCAGGCCAATACGCAGTTCATTCTCCGGGTAACTAATCCAAATGATCTCAAGGCTATTTCAAAGTCTTTTGAGGGAATAACCGGGGAGATTGAGGACATGATCAAGTCTCTGCCTCCTGGAGTAGCTTTTCTGCTTGGGAACGAGTACCCTGTAATGACAGATGTCAGGACAAGGAAGTCGAAGCATGGAGGCGAAACCCAGACCTCGGATGGTTACGTTGAGAAAGAAAGTATAGATGTTTTTGAGACAAAAAAGTCGAGAGGAGAGCTAGAGTCGGAGGAAGGAAAGAAGTACACTCCTTCATATTATCCTCTCTACCTGCTTGAAAACAGTGAGAAAAAGGTCCTTGTGGACGGCGTCAAGAACAGGATTAAGGCCGAAAGGATGAAAACCTCGGGAACTGAGAAAAAGGTCTTGAAGAAGCTAGAAAAAGGCAGGGACAAGTCGGAGATACTTGATGAACTGGATATCGAACTCTCTAAACTCACAGGTATTATGGAGGGGTTGAGGGACAAGAATTTGGTAGAAAGAGATTCAAAGGAGATCAAGGAATCTGTGCTGGGCCTGGGTATTGAGGAGAAGAGCGTTGAGGAGGAAAACTTGATAGACTACGAGGTCAGTGAAGAGGAGGCCTTGAAGCATTTGAAAGATGCAAGCATAGAAAAAGTACGTTACCCATACTTTTCGAGGAATGATACTGTTTACGACCCGGTTCTCGAAAAGGAAATCTGACCCGTCCCTATTTTAAGAATTACCTGTCTCTTAATAGAATGCGGGCATAAAGGGTTCGTGGTCTAGTTGGTTATGACGTCGCCCTTACAAGGCGAAGATCCCCAGTTCGAATCTGGGCGAACCCATAAACCCCGGTATTGTAGAGATACCTTGTCCAGAAGACTGTCTCACTCATACTTCAGAGAGCAAGAGACTCAAGCCACCCCAACAAAACAGTGTTGTCACCAAAAAGTAATTAAAGATTGAAGTGAATAATTTATATGATCGGCAGTCTCCTCATTAATAAATCGAAGGAGAACAAAAAGGGATAACATGACCCAGTACAAACAGGCCATAGTGCTGAAACAGGATACCGGTATGTCCAGAGGCAAAGCCATAGCCCAGGCCTGTCATGCCTCTCTCAAGGCCTACAAGAGAGCTGGTGAAGAGACTAGAGAGGAATGGGAATCTCAAGGCGGGAAAAAAGTGGCATTGGAAACCGGAGATAAGGATATAAGGAACCGTTTTCAGAGAGCCAAGGATCAAGGAATTCCTGCCTATCTTGTAGAGGATGCAGGGTTGACTGAGCTTGAACCAGGGACAATCACTGCTCTTGGAGTAGGACCTGCATCAGAATCTAAAATCGATTCAATAACAGGAGATCTGAAGCTGATCGAATGAGGTTTAAAGAATAATGGATATTGAAGAAAACGCCCCGAATCTAACGGAAATGGACTGGAACTACTATACTGAAACGCCAGGCATAGACGGTGAAATAAAGGAACAAGTCAACGACTTCATAGTCAAGGAACTGGCCAGTCATGAAACCGGTGAAGGAGATCACCTGATAGTAAAGCTTAGGAAACAGAACATGTCGACCATGGAGGCTGTCGACAAACTATCCAGCATGCTCCATATTTCTAGAGATAGAGTAGGTTACGCAGGCCAGAAAGACAAGAGAGCTGTAACAGAACAGTACATCTCAATTAAAGGAGTCGAACCCGAAGACGTGAGAGGAATATACACTGATGAATTCGATCTTGAGGTAGTAGGCCATGGAAACAGGATAGGAGTAGGCAATCTATCCGCAAACAGGTTTGAAATCACTATAAGAGACTTGAAACTCCCTATAGAAGACTTGAGAGACCGTTCACTCAAGATAGTTGACCAGCTTGATGGAAAATTTCCTAACTACTTTGGAAGGCAAAGATTCGGCGATCCAAGGCCTATAACTCATCAGGTAGGCCGCCACATATTGAAAGGCAACTACGAAGAAGCAGTCTGGACATACATCGCCAAGCCTTACGATGAAGAATACAAGAGCATCAGAAAGACAAGAGAAGAACTCTGGGAGACAAGAGAGGTTGAAGGAGCAGCAGAGAAATTCCCTAAATCCCGAAAATACGAGAAAACACTGCTGTATCACCTGACAAAACATCCGGAAGATTATCAGGGGGCTATCAAAAGGCTTCCTGAAGGCCTTCAATCCCTTTTCATCCACGCATATCAATCCTGGATTTTCAACCGCGTTCTCTCCCAACTCATCGAAGATGACTGGTACGAGGAAGAATACGAGATACCTCTGGTAGGCTACAAGACAGACCTTAAAGATGAAAGGCCTGAAAACCTGATAGAGGAAGTCATGGAACAGGAAGGGGTCTCGCAGGAAGACTTCCGACTTCAAGACTTCCCCGAACTCAGGTCTGAAGGGAGCTACCGCAGAGCATTCGCAGACTTCAGAAACTTCGAAATCCTTGACATAGGAGAAGACTCTCTTAACATGGCCAAAAACAAGGCAACAGTTAAATTCGACCTCCCGAAAGGTTCCTACGCCACCGTCCTACTCAGGGAGATACGGAAAGACTAACTCCAGATTTATGACATTTAGCTTTCTAAAACAAGTCTAGGCCATGATAAAACAACTACCAGATGAAGCAATAGATTGGCTACATGACAACAGGGCCTTCTCCGCGGTTATCACGGTTTTTGCTATAGGCCAGCTAGCAATAATCGCTGAGATATGGACGGATCCTCTCATCTGGGACACTGCAATCTACTGGGGAATGGGAAAAGCCCTTTTCTCAGGAAACCAGGTAGGCCTCTGGGAAGTATTCCGGCCTCCATTTCTACCCGCAGTCCTCGGCGCACTCTGGAAACTTGGAATGCCCGCTGAAGGATTCACAAGATTACTGTCCCTGATAATCTCTATTACAGGCCTTACAGGCATATACCTCATGTTAAAAGATCTGGCCTCCAAGAAAATCGCGTTGTACACAGCCTCTCTTACCGCTGCCTCATTTACATTCGTTTACTATACCAACATGCTGCTCACAGGGATAACAGCATCATTCCTCGTCTTCACCTCTCTGTATCTGGCAGCTAAGAACAGGATGCTGCTAGCAGGACTGGTTGGAGGCCTGGCATTCCTCACAAGATTTCCCTCAGCCTTGGTAGGCCCGGCGGCCGTTATCTTCATCCTCTACAGATATAGAGGCCAGCTGCTTAAAGCCGTTCAAAAATCTGCTTTGTACTCCACAGGATTCTTTTCCCTGGCTCTATCCTATATGGCAGCCAATAAATACTTTTTCGGGAGTTTCCTAGAACCTTTCATCAGGGGATTTGCAATACCTGCCTCAACCGCAAATACCTATCTCTACGGCCTTTTCTACTTCCTCAACGGAGTTAAAATAAATCCCTTCCTTATACTCATGCCTCTAGGCCTTTATATCATTGTCAAGCGTAGAAAAATGGAGTTATATGGTTTTGGAGCTGCCTTGGTTCTTTTCTACGGTTTCTTCACTTTATTCCCGAGGAAAGAGGTCAGGTTTATCTTACTTTTCCTTCCTTTGATGGCTTTGGCAGCTGCGCAGGGCCTGAACCGGGTTTTATCTAGGGTTGAGGTAGAGCGTAAGGAGTTAGCTGTTCTCGGGCTTGTATTTTTGGTAATGCTGGTCGGCCTAAGTGTAACTTTCGGTCAGAAGAGAGGTGTGAATGAGGACAGGGTAGAGTATTACAGGGCGCACTCAGGCCTTGAAGGGGTTGTAGCTGCCAATGATGCTTCTATCCTGCCTTATGGCGATATCAAATACTTCCCTCTTCCTCCGGCTACTTTGGAAAGTTCCTATGATCAAGCTAGGGATAGAGCAGATTATTTCTCTATAAATAGCTGCGCGTGGTACTGTACGCCTGGAAACAACGACTGCAAACAGGAAATCAGGGAATTTGAACAGGATCTAAGCATGAGATACGACAGTATTTATCAAAACCACGGTCCAAACTGTAACTACACTATATACAGGGTAAAGTAAAAATGAGGGAGATAGATAAGTATCGCTACTTGTTTGCAGCCTTTCTGACTGTCCTGGTTTTTGGCCTCGGGTTTCTCTTCAGTACAATGATGGACGGTCAGAGAATAGATAGTCTGCAGTCTGAGATGCAGAAGAGCCTTGTAGAGCTGGAAAGCCAAAACCTTCAACTCACTTACCTGAGATCGGAGCAGGTAGGCTCATGTTCTGCTATGGAGACAGGCCTTACAAATATGATCAAGGATTATAATCAGATGCTGAACAGAGTGCAGCAATACCAGAAAAACAGTATACTGCGTTCAGAAGATTTTTCACAGGTTAAAAGGCGTTATATTTTATCCGGGATTAGGTACTGGATGTTTGCCGGTGATCTGAAGGAGCAGTGTAATTATAATCCAGATACTGTGCTTTTCTTTACTAAAAGCCTTAAATCTTCGGATTGTGAGGCCTGTAGAAGGCAGGGACAGCAGTTGAATTTGCTTAAGCAGAAGTATGAGGAAAGCTTTCTTATCTTCTCGGTTCCTACCAGTGTCAACGATGGAATGGTAGAGGTTCTGAAAGATCAGTACAATATCACCGAAGCTCCGAGCTTAGTTATAAACAGGGATACAGTTATTGAAGGATATGTCTCCCGAAACAGGATAGAGAAATACTTAAACAATAGCCAGAGCAGTGATAATAATGGATAAAAACGTTTTCTTGTTGCTAGCAGTTGTATCAGGCCTTGTACTAGGTTTTGCAGGTGCGTCGTTCGACTATCAAGGTTCTCAGAGTAACTTAACTTACTGTGAAAGCCTTGAGACAGGTATAGAGGCGAACAAGACTTTCAAGGGTGTAGTGGACTGTTTTGAACCTGGTAGAATTGATACGTATGTGCCGAAGCCTGTTAATAAGTCTGCCGAGTTGAAGTGTGTATGTCGGAAGAGCTTTAACGGAAGCGTGAGCTGGATGAATATAGCGGTCAGTAACTAAATCCTGTATCTACTAGATACGGTAAGCTTATTGCTTCGACCTTCTTTCTCCTTCTCAAGCATGCCTTTTTCAACAAGCTCTGATACAAGGCCGGAGACCTTGGCCTTGGAGTACTCAGACTTATCCACCACGTCTTTCTGGAGCATGCTGCCGTTGTTCTCTACTATGACTTGGATTAATTCTTCCTGATCTTCCGAGAGTTCATCGTAGGCCTCCGAAATATCTTTCTTTGATATCCTCCTCCAGATTGAGAAAGTAGCTATGCTGATCAAGGTGATTAGAAGGCCGATCCCTATATACTGGATAGGGGTGAAAGGTTTCTCTGGTTCCTCATAGAAAAGGCTGAAGCGCACAGGCTCTCCTCCCAGCCGTGGATTCATACTCCACTCGACAAAGATTCTCTGGCCGTTACTCTTTATTTTTCCGAAACCAGGAGAAATTATCTGCTGAGAGACGTTGCTGTCATCCACAATTCCTGAATTCTCCGGCAGAATTACCTTAAGATTGTATTGATCTGTTGGCACTCTGAAGGTCCGCGTGAACTGGAAGTAATTCACCTTACCTCTCTGAGACGTGATGCCTGAGGCCCTGTAACTGAATTCTGCTGTAAAGTTATGGTTCTGATCAGTGTTACAGTGTATTTCAGATCCTATCTGAAGATCTTTAACGTAACAGTTTGCTTTTTTGCCGTTGATCCGGGCATCCAGGGTTTCAATAGGGTAAGCGATGACATAGGTCAGATCATTTGAAGTAAGTTCAGCAACGTCGAGATCTACATTAAAACGGGATGACTCAAGATCTATGGTAACGTTTTCGCTGGATATAGCAGTAGCTGATGCAGCGGAAACAAGCAGCAGTAACGCCAGCGGTAATACGAGTTTTCTCATTTCCTACAGTTCTATTCTTCTCCTGATTTTGAGATCAGCACCCCTCCCGCACCCATCTGAGCATAGTTATGCATGGTGTCAGCAATCTTCTGCAAGGCCTCCTGACTGTCCTTAAGTGTGAGATTGAAGTTCTCGGGTCCTTCAATCTGTACATAGGTAGGGCCATAGTTAATGGTTACCTCTACGGCTTTATTGAACGAATCTGTCTCAACCACTGTTTCCACAATCCTTGAATAGCCTTCATCTAGATCGGGGTGAGGGTCCTTCACCATTGACGTTTCCTCCCAGTTCTCTTCCTCAACGGTTACTCCTTCTTCTCTTTTAAGGCCTTCAACGTGTTCTTCTAGTGCTTCTTCAACTTTTTCTTCTTGGTTGCTGACGGCTTCAAAAACCATCCAGAGTTCAATTCCCATATGTAAAATTTCTCACCTTATCCTTAAAGCTGTTAGTTGAAACTGATTAAAGGTCTTCATAAGTTGCTCCCGGTCTCTGTCTCCGAAGGCAAGTAGAGGTTTGTACCCGGTACAGGGGTGTAGTTTTGAAAAGCTGCGTTCTAAATTGAATATAGGTAGATGAAGTTCCAGAATCCCAAAAAGAAACTGAAGCAACTTGAGTACGACTACACTCTGGACCAGAGAGAGTTAGGGAAAATACTAGTTATATCTTCGCTTACGCTTATCATTATCTCCTCTCACTTGCTTTTAAACCTCCAGCAGGCTATGAATCAGGCAAAAACAGCCGAAGAACGCCTTG
>JBDGSF010000086.1:0-4296 GCA_042217675.1 Candidatus Nanohaloarchaea archaeon
GGGTCGTCACCCTTCAGCGCCGGGGCCAGTATCGAGGCAAGGTCGTTGATCTGCTGGTCACGGTGGAGTATATTCTCGGGTTTCCAGTTGGTCGTAAGAGCCTCCTTGTTCCTGAAGACCGTATCCTGGTGTATGTAGTTCGAGAACTTGGACTTGAGTCCTTCACCCGCTACCGAAACTTTTCCCCCCTCATCATCTGCCATATTATCGCCGTGTGAACTTCACTTGAAATCAAGGTTTAAAATACTACTCCAGATGAAGCTGGGGTACCCGAACCCCCACCCCCTGATTTCGACTGGAAATATGGTAAAACAACAATCTCAAAGCTATAACACTGTTATATATTATAGACGTGTTATAACGTAATAATCCAGCACGCTCATACACCTCCACTCGAAATAAGGGGGGTCGGTTACTGCCTCGATCTTCCCAGTCCTTGCGAGAGGCCCTGACCTCTCTCGACCACCTCTGTTTCGTCTGGATGTGGCCAGAAGCCGGTTCACCACCCCTTTGTTTCATGTGGAGATTGTTCAAACAATCAGAACTTAGTGAACCTGTTTACCAGCCGGGCCGTGGCAACACTGGTTGATTTAAGTCCTTCCATCGGCTACTCCCATATAGTGAGTCACGGCGGATCAGGAACCGGAAGCGAGTACGCACCTACCGACTTCCAGAAGACTGCGGCCAGCATAGTCGCAAGTATGATTCTCGCGGCGGGCCAGGTCGTCTATTCAGTGTTCCGCTTCGTCTTCAGCATCCTGGCCTCGCTCGCCTGATGCCTCTCTTCCAACTTCTCTATCTCGTTCCTCAACAACTCGAGCTTCTTATCCGGCTCGTCGGGAGTAACTCCATACGTCCTTTCCTTCGTTCTACCGTCTCGTGTCACCTTGACATACCTTCCCCGATCTGTCGTGATCTTTCTCAGGACTTTTTCCGGGTTCTCCTTGATAGAGGCCCTGAAGGCCCGGGTGTCGAGGATGGATGTCCTGTGAGTGGAGTTGACCCTGTAGATGGCGTATCCTTCCTGGGTATCGAGCCGGATACTGCGACCGGAATGACTCTCCCGGACCGAGAAATCCGTGCCCCGGGAGGAGAGGCTCCGTGCCAGCTTTTCCGGGGCCAGGATACTTTTGATGTCTGTAGCAGGTCTTACCACAAGTTCGTCCTGGCTCCCGGCGGCCTCGACCTCTGCTTCACCGGTCGCTATACCTGTGACATCCCATGAAACCTGTTTCGAGGAGTGGGGCCCTATTTCTAACTCCTTCGACGGCCTTTCAAGGAACCCGAGCTGTAGATTCTCGGACATTGAGATTTCGACGGTCCGGGTGACGCTGAAGCTGTTCGGGTTCTCCACCACGGTCCTGACCTCTCTTACCGAGCCCAGGTGGATGTCTGGCGCGAAGACGACGGTCTCTAACTGTCTCGGAACCGTGATTTCTTTCTCTGCGTGCGCGAGCACGTCTTTCTGGTAGATGTAGGCCTCGACGCTGTGGATGCCGGAGGTTACGTTCTTGAGAACGATCCTGTTCTTCCCCTTTTCCAGCTGGACTGGCTTCGAGCTACGGTCCCCGTCTATGGAGTAGGCAAGGCTCACGTTTCTCTGCTTGCTGGAGAAAACATCTGCAACTATAATCCCGCCATCCCGCTCCAGTTCGACGGTCACAGGACTCCTGTACCTCACAGTTATCGAGGCCTGCTCCAGTATCCTCGAGCTGTTTTCGCTGTACTGGATAGCGGCCTGGACGTACTCGAGCCGCGAGCTGTTCAGCCTGTAAAGTTTCCCCGGGAACTTCCCGCGGTCGATACTCCTGTTCTCGAAACTACCGGAATGAGAGAGCAGGTGGTTCCGGCTACGGGCCACACCGGTCACGTTCCGGTAGCTGTAGCTGACGTCTGACGAGATTACTTCAGCCCGGTCTGGAAGCTCGCGGGAGTAGCTGTATAACGGTGTTATAGGAGCCAGGCCTTTAACCAAGTAGTCAGTGGCATTAAAGACGAACTGCTTCTTCCCGCCCTGTTTTATTACCCTTGGTCCAGGATCTATCCTCACCTCTATCTCGCATACTCCTTCTTCGCACGCCCGGGATGTGTTGAGCTCCGGCTTTTCCACAGGGTCCTTTGGCATCTCTGGATTACCGTAGAGCGAGAGCGATTTCTCCATCTTTTCTCGCACACCAGTCCTGTATGCGGAGGCCGGGTTGTAGACTATGAACGCGGACCTGAGGTCGTTGACCGATTCCTTCAGGCTCTCACCCAGTGTGTTTCCGTGACGGAAGAAACGCCTCGAGATGTAGGACGTGTAGGCCTCGTAGCTCACCGAGCTGAACCCGAGGTATGAGGAAGCGCCGTTTTCCAGGAAAGCTCTCTTCAGTTCGCTGCTATGCCTTCCGGCGTTGATCGAGCTGTCCCATACTATAGACCGGTCTACCTCCGGCAGCTCGTCTGCTTTTAGCCTTTCACCGCCCGAGTAGCTGTCGTGGACGAACCCTGATCTGTTGTTCGGCATCGTGTAGCCTGTGGAGTTACCGATCAACTGCAGGTAGATAACGTCTTTCCCCTGCATCCGGTTCACGAGAGATCTTTTGGTCAGCTCTGGGTGCCGGTCCGGGAGGAAACTGAAAGCGGCCTGCCTCAGCTCCTCCATGGACGCACCATCCGGGACGTCAATATCTTGCTTGAGAGGCTGCCAGCCACGCCAGTCGAACTCGAGGTAGAGCTGGAGCACCCGCTCCGCGTAATTCAGTCCTCTCACCACGAAGGCAGCGTTTTTCACTGCCGCGGCCCCGGTCGCTCCCACGTATTTCCCTATCTGGTCCTTTGCTGTCTTGACCTCGCCCACGAACAGGTCCATCTTGGTTGGGAAGCCGAGCAGGTCCGTGATAAGGGCCACAGGTTGAGACCTGTGCTCGACCAACCGCTCGACATCGAAGCCCTGCTTCTTGAGCACATATCCCAGGTTCTTGACATCCCACATACCGCCACCGAAGGTCGCGAGTATGACCGGCCACCGGGAGTGCAGGTACTCGCCCGCCAGTACAGCTTCCTTGTCCGACTCCCGCA
Source organism: Candidatus Nanohaloarchaea archaeon (assembly GCA_042217675.1). Lineage (GTDB taxonomy): Archaea > Nanohalarchaeota > Nanosalinia > Nanosalinales > Nanosalinaceae > Nanohalovita. Next base: position 3,061 of record JBDGSF010000086.1, read on the forward strand.
CCAGGGAGCGGTGGTAGACCGCGCTCGCATCCCCGACCTCTGAAGGGTAGCGGCCGACTCCTGCTTCCAGCCTGCCATCGCCGTCCAGGTCGCCGTAGGCCAGGTCGGAGTAGAAGTAGCTGCCATCCTTGCCGTCACCTATCAAGCCTTTCTCCACAGGATCCCTGTAGAGCTTTCGCGGCCCGTCGAGCAGCGAGACGTACTTGCCGTCGAAGACGGTCCTCCGGTTCTCACCGATCCTCTGGAACGCCTCCCTGACCTTCCTTTCCAGTTTTATAACACCGTTATCCGCGTTCCAGTCCGCCACATCAAGTTCCTGCTTTTGGAGTTCTTCTCCCGGGGGGTAGTCGACTTCCTGCTCGAAGTCCACAGGAAGTATCCCCTGCCTCACCGCCATGTAGGCCGCGAGCGTACCCCTGTCCGAGTCCAGGTCCGCGACCGCCACGTGGTGAGGGCGGAACTCGTGCACGAACAGTTTCTGCAGCTCTTCTAACGTGTGGTTCGAGAAGTCTCGGTCCGCCTTGCTTTCATCGAACGTGAGCGCCGCGTCTTTCCTGGCCGCGAGCGCCGCAACATAGACGGCCTTCTCCCGCGAGCCAGCGAAGTACCTGGGTTTCGAGATGTTGAAGGCCTCGTTCACCGACCGGACGGACTGTACGCCTGGCACGTCTCCCACGCCTACAGGCTCCAGGCCTGTGCTGTTCACCCCTTCCCGTACCTCTCCGAGATCGTGTGTGACGAAAGAGGTCCGGTTGAGAGCTACCGCCTTCAACATGGCGCGGCCCGAACCCACGAAGACGGTTTCCCCGAGCGACTGGTTCACAGAAACTTTGCCGCCCGAGATATCGACGATATGCACTGTATCGCCGTCGCCGTAAGCTACCTCCTTCCTCGGGTCGCTGTCGTACTGCGTGAACTGGTAACCCTCGTCCATGCCGCCGGTATCGAACGAAAACAGCCTGCGGCCATCCATCCCGAAGATCGACAGGTTGTCGCCCTGCCTCGCGGTCAACCAGTCCTCGCCCGGGAACTCCTTCAGCCTGGAAGCAGGCCGGCCCAGATCAAAAGAACCGGTCTTCTTACCGTCCTCGACGCTCCTGTACACCAGGCTCGACCCATCAACATACGCTATCCTTTCACCGGTAACCACGGGCCGGAAACGCTCAGGCCCTATCTCACGCTCCCACACCACAGAACCGTTCTCCACGAACCGCACCGAAAGCAGGTTCTTTGACC
>JBDGSF010000009.1:0-4932 GCA_042217675.1 Candidatus Nanohaloarchaea archaeon
TCTCCAACCCGATCAACTATATCATATTTTGACATAATTTTCTCTGTCGCCTCACTGTTTAAAAATGTATCGTATTTTGATACAAAGTTATAACTCTCTGCCGATAAAATGTCAAGGTAGAATGAGCGATATCGATCTCTCGAATGTGAACAGGCTTTATACAGTTCTCCTTCTGGAAAGCTCGGATAGGTATGGATACGAGATTATGGATAGGATTGAAGAGGTAACAGGGAATAGGCCTTCGAGTTCCCATATCTACCCTTTTCTCTCTAAGATGCAGGAAGAAGGTTATGTTAATGAGAATGAAGATGGGAGAAAGAAGGTGTACTCACTGACAGAGAAGGGCGAGAAATTTGCCTCAGAACAGTTAGAATCTTTTGGAGAGATACTTCAGGCGGCGATTGAAGGCGAGGTCAAGGAATGCTCGCATTGCGACTGTAAAATCTATGATGACGGGTACGAAGAAGATGGAGAGATTTACTGCTGTAAGCACTGTGCTCGGGCAGTTTAAAAGCTTAAATTGGGAGAGATGGCCTAAACGGAAATTTCTGGAAAATCTAGGCCTATTCCTGAAACAATGCACAACTTGCAGTAGTTCCTGATAAGGCCTTCACTGGTTGAGGAATTCGTCAGCTTCAAACCTTTCATACAGCTCTCTGAGGTAGATCTCGCCTACACGGGTGCTGTTTCTCTCGTCGAACTCTTTGAGCTGTCTCTCCCTTTCCTCTCCTCTCTCAACTGCCTCTATGATATTTTCTCTTTGAGGCCTTGGCACATAGTCAACAAGCTGTAAATGCTTCAGGTCCTCTTCATCCAGCGCGTCCTTTCTGAATAGTTCACGGATCTTTTCCCTGAATTTCTGACCAGGGACTTCGTCTTCTCCGGTACCTGAGTAGAAATTAATTGCCTCCTCCGGGTATCCGAGAAACTCTCCGACGGCTTCATCTGAACAGGTGTAGAACTTTCCATGACTCTGCTCCAGAATAGAGAACCTGTCTTCTTCACTTGCTATGAATGCTCCAGGTTCAAAGAGCTCGTTTCTCTCACCCATAAACTCCAGCTTGAGATCAAAGTCATCGCAGAAGTTCTCAACTACTTTCTCATCCTGTTCCTGTACACTCATCAGAAGCACGCCAGGCCTTTCACCCGCTACCAACGTAAGAAGGGCTCGGCATTCGTCGCTCGGAAAGATTTCAGGCAGTATCTGAAGGAAGTATTTCTCTACCTCTGAGTTTTCCACCATTAACAACTCTTTAGTCGGCAAATGGTTTAATATTCAATCAACTTCAAGACAGTGCTATGTCAACTCCTATCGACCACGATCACAGAGAAGCCGCAAAAGACTATAAAGAGGCCTCTGGAGAAATCGGCGAAAAGTTTCGTGACTGGCAGGACGAGGTTGAAGAAGAGACAGGTTTCGACAGAAAAACCACGGAGTTAATGATGCTTGCAGTTGCCTCCGCACTTGAATGCGAGTTCTGTATAAATGCGCACAGCCAGAAAGCTATAGGGCACGGAGCCAGCAAGAAGGAAGTAGCGGATGCTGTTCAGATAGCCTCCGAGGTTCGAGCAGCATCAACCATGGCCTATGGGATAGATGCCTTCCAGAACTTCGATGAATTCGATGAATAACATGGAGAAGGAGATTTCCCCACTTCTCTTCTTCTACCTGTTTTCTCTTTCCCATTTACGTGCTGCTTCGTGGAAGACGTGGAATCCTGCGAGGCCTACCGCCAGTGCATAGACCAGGAAGCCTGTGGATACTGCTGCCGGTGCGTAACTGTACATTAGCCCAGCTACGAACATCGGTATCAGGACGGCTCCCGCACTGAACATGAATACTATGTATTTTCTGGCGTCGAAGAGCATCTGGTTAGGCCTTAGGCCTCCTAGATACGCTGTTACCCCTACAAGGTATACCGAGATCGAGGGAATGCTTAGGGCTCCTACTATTGCTCCTGTAGCGCCGTAGATGTACGTGTTCAGGATCATAAATGTCCATGCGACAGGTACTGATACTGTGAGGTACAGGCTGAGTTTTCTGTCGAATACTTCTCTGATTGTTAACGGGAACTTTGTGTAGGTGGAGGGTTTGTCGTTCAGGGTCAGCCAGTTATACGTTGAAAGAGAAGCGACGGAGAGAATAAGTGCCGCGGTCAGGCCTGGAGCTGCTGTTCCAGCGGAGAGGAACGGGACTTGCTTCATCATGAACATGTAGGCCCCGAAGATAAGACCGTAGGAGAACAGGATTTTCACTATTCCGCCGCTGCTTCTTGTAAGCTGGAGCACCGACTTGGCAACCACGCCGGAATCATCGTAATCCAGTAGATCGTTTAGAAAACCGTAGCTGTCAGTGTAGGTCCTTGATTTCCTGCCGCTGGAAGGACTGTAGATGGCAACGCTGAAAAGTGAAAGCAGGGTGAACGGTAGAAAACCTGTTACAAAGCTCATAAGGGAGGGATGGTTAAAGAATCCGAGAGGTGTTAACTCCAACAGGTTTACGCTGCTGTAGAGAATCAATGCCGCTACCGGCAGAGCGAACCCTAACAGGTACTCTTTACCCAGGTTATAGAGAGATGCGAAGGCCAGGCTTAGGGAGACTCCAAGCATAAACATTCCGGAACCTGTTAGCCACGTCAAAAATATTTTGCCCAAGGGATACGCAGTGAAATAGGTTAAAGCAGTAAGTCCCAGCGATAGAGGAGCTACAAACAGCGCGGAGTAGTAAAGCAGGTCTTTCAGGATAAAAGTTGATATAATCTTTCTCTTCTGCAGAGGCAGGGTTCGAGACGAGAAAATCAGCAAGTTGCTTTCCCCTATAAGGTTCTCGGCGCGGTCCCTGCTGATGAAACCGATAGAACCTACGTTAAGGCCTAGGAAGAAGAGCAACGCGACCATTCCAAGCTCTATCTGGCCTACAGTGAAGCCTGTTACCAGCGAGGATGAAACTAGAAACAGTGATCCTGCAAGGATTACAAGAGGAAATAGTGCAAAGTTTCTACCTCCGAAGAGCTCGGAGTGCATCCTCCATTCCTCTTTAATCATCTCTCTGAGCAGACTCAAAGCCTTTCACCTCGTCAAGGAACTCCTCGGCCAGTTCATCGACTTCATCCATATCATGTTCTCCAATCAGTTCTCCCTGATCCAGTACACCAATCCGTGTACATATCTCCTGCGCCAGGCTTAAGACGTGGGTGGAGAGGAAGATCGTGTTACCTGATTCCTGGTAATCCTTGAAGAAGGCCTTTACGTTTTCCTGAACTATGGGATCAAGATTGGTCAATGGTTCATCTATAAAAACCAGTTCAGGCTCGTGGATAAAGGCCTGTGTGATCATAACTTTCTGTTTCTCGCCTTTGGAGAGATCCATGTTGATGGTATCAAGTTTTTCCTTGAACTTCAAGCGTTCGGCCCACTCCTCAACTTTATCCGCTACCTCAACGTTTCTGACTTCGCCGACAAACTGGAAGTACTCTCTAGGAGTCAAGAAGCTTGGAGGATCCTCTCTTTCCGGCAGTATACCGATCTTCTCTCTCGCGGTACGCGGGTGTTTCTGAGGATCAACACCTAGAACCTCTGCAGAACCGGAGTCCGCCGACAATTGACCTGTCAAGATATTTATCGTAGTGGACTTTCCCGCGCCGTTAGGCCCGATAAAACCGTATAACTCGCCTTCCTCTATCTCTAGATCGAGGTCTTTAACTGCTTCTATTTCTCCAAAACTCTTTGAGAGGCCTTCCGTATTTATCGCATTCATATATTCAGTAATCTGTTTTCGGTCCTGTAAATAAGCTTGGTCGCTCTTGAGAATACTTAAAAGAGTCAAGAAGCTTCTTACCGTTATGCCTTTGAAAATACTTGTCACCAGCGATTTCCACTCCAGGGAAGACCTGAAGGAAGCAGCGATCAAGGAAGCTAACTCCGGAGACTACGACCTGTACCTCAACCTTGGAGACTACATGGGAGTGGACTACGCTGAAGACCTCTTCGACAGAATAGATATTCCAGGCCTCGGAACCACAGGGAACAGAGACCTGATCGAGGACCGGCAACTGATAGATAACGCACCTGTTTTCCACTTCCTCGAGGCCGATATCGACGAGGAATACCTTCTGATACTGATCGGAGGAGACTTCCCTGAAGACGTCCGAGAACAGGTGATGGAGCTGATCGAGGAACACGAAGACTCATCCAAAGTCATAGTTGGCTCACATTACCCTCCGTTAAAGGTAGGAGACAGAATGCACAACGGCGAGAGAATAGGTTTCGAACAGTTCAGAGAGATAATACTCAAAGAAAAACCGGCATTATGGATGAACGGTCATGTCCATGAAGACTTCGGGCAACGCGAACTAATGGGGACCACCGTGCTCAACGCCGCCGCAGATGAAACAGGAAAGGCCTTCTCAGTTACGATAGGCGATGAAGGCGGAGTCAAGAAAGTGGAAGAAATAAACTTGGTAGGCGAGGATTAAAGCCTACTCCAGGCCTTCGCTGACAACTCTGTAGAGATCCTCATCGGTTTCAGGGAGATCATCGTAGGGATTATCGGAATCGACAAAAGCCCTGTCAACTACCTTATTATCTTCACGAATCCTAATCATGTAACCATTATCTCTCTCAGAAATCTCAACTTCATAATCCTCTCCTATAAGGCCTCTAGACTTCTTGTAACCTCCGTGAAGGATACTTTGAACCTGCTCAAACTCAAAGTCTTCCTCCTCAAAATTTCCTATAGAGAAATCCTCTGAAGGCTTAGAATCTGTGATGCTCATTCTTTACCACAGACACAGATTGCTACTGAAAAGTTTTAACGATAAGACATCGAACCCCCAGAAGAAAGGCCTTAAAAGACCTAACCCCTATTACCAAACTACAGGCAAGGGCTCTTAGTTCAGCTTGGCGGAACGCTTCCTTGGCAGGGAAGAGGCC